>WJJM01000015.1 GCA_014729675.1 Candidatus Woesearchaeota archaeon
ATTGTTGACAATTTTAGAAAATTTATTAAACTTGTATTTTATAACATCCATTGTAAATAGCACCTCTTTTTTGTCTGGTAACTAAAAAGAAATTATCGGTGCTATTTATACTTATTTAAAAAGCAATTCTACAGAGCCGCTTGAAAACAATATCCATCCTAGAATCACTTGAGACTGATGTTATCATCCCTGTCTTTTACCAAAAACTTTTAAAACAAAGATTACAACCCATTCAAAGGTGATAATATGGAAAACATATCATATGAAGACTTTCAAAAATTAGACATAAGGGTAGGAACAATAAAAGAAGCATCTCCACATCCGGATGCAGACAAGTTGTTGATACTGAAGATAGACGAAGGGAAAGATCAGCCCAGGCAGCTTGTAGCAGGCCTTAAAGAACACTATTCTCCAGAAGAGCTTGTAGGAAAAAGGATAATATTCTTAGCCAATTTGGATCCAAAGCCGCTAA
The DNA here is from genome assembly GCA_014729675.1 of Candidatus Woesearchaeota archaeon. Classification (GTDB taxonomy): domain Archaea; phylum Nanobdellota; class Nanobdellia; order Woesearchaeales; family WJKL01; genus WJJM01. The sequence goes on from WJJM01000015.1 coordinate 473, forward strand.
GAGGGGAGATATCCAACGGGATGATATTGGCTGCAGCTGATGGAGAACAGATAGCCTTATTGACAACAGATAAGGAAATCCCAAATAATGCAAAGATCAGCTAATCTTATAGTAGGCATAGATCCAGGAACGACCGCCTCTTATTCTTTGCTAGGTTTGGATGGAGGGATAATAGAGATATTCTCAAAAAAGAACATATCCCAGCCAGACATGATATCAAGGATAATAAAAAAAGGCAGGCCGTTGGTCATAGCTACTGATGTTTCTCCAGCCCCTTCAAATGTAGAGAAGCTCGTAGCAAAACTAGGCGCAAAACTCATAGAGCCTGACAAGGACATTAGCATAAAAGAAAAAGAATCATTGACTAAAGAGCACGATCCAAAAAACGACCATCAAAGGGATTCATTGGCAGCAGCATTATATGCCTACAAAATATTAAGTCCCTTGATAGAAAAAACTGTAAGATTCCTGAAAAAACAGGAAAAATCAAACCTTAAACAAGATATATTGAATCTTGTCATAGGCTCAGACATTCCCATAAAAACAGCAGTACAGTTGGCAGAATCCTCTAAAGAGTCTGAAACAAAAATAATTAAAAAAGCATACAAGGAAAAACAGCCCTCAGAAAAAGACTTCCTTAAGCTCTATAAAAAACTGAAAACTCTAAAGAGAGACAATGCGCTTCTGAAACAGCAGAACAGGAAACTGCAGCAGCAGAACAGGAAACTTTCAAAAAGATCAGATGCCCTTGAAAAAAAGCAGTATAGCATCCCATCTATAACTTCAGCAAGATTCAAGGACAAGACTATCAGCAGCCTGAATTCAAGACTGCAAAGTTCAGAACAACAGGCTCAAAATCTTTTCCATGAGATAAATTCCCTCAACAGGTTTATATCCTACATAGATGATAACATTGTCCTGAAAAGATTAGCAGATCTTGGAACAACTGAGTTCAATAAAAAGAAGAAAAAGCTGAACATAAAAGCATCAGATATCCTGCTTATAGACGATCTGGACTCATTCTCTCAGAAAGTCATAGATGAGATAAAAGAAGACATAACAACTATAGTCTACAAGAAAGCAGGCAGGGCAACATTGAAAAGATTACCTTTCATAACCATAGATGCAAAAAACTTAACATTGACAGAAACAAAAAACTATGCCTTAGCATCAAAGAAAGCTCTTGAAAAAGAAATGTCAGGACTCAATATACTCTCAGAAGTTATAGGCGAGTACAGAAAGCAGAGATCTACCTAAGTTCTTTAAATTCTATCATAACCTTTTTCCCGTCATCTACAAATGTCCCTTGGATCTTGTTTCCTACTTTCTTTATCATGACATCCTTTCCTTTATACTTCACGATCTGTCCTGCTTTATAGTCATGCATCCTAAAAAGAACATTGACCCTGTATACTCTCTTCATGGTCTGTTTGTCTTGGGTAAAGAGTTTCCTCGAAGTTATCAGTTCCCCGTCAAAATGACTCTTAAGCTTCTTGCCTAAAGCCCTTAAGAACCTTTGAGAGCTGATATAATAGTCCACCCCATTCTTCTGCTTGACAATCTTGGCTATCCATTCCCCTCTCTTTTTAACTTCTGATTTTACAAACCTCTTAAGCCTTTCAGTAGGATTGCGAAGTTGCAAGATCCCTTCAAAATAATTTTGACCATGGTCTGCCTTAGCCATAACATTTATATAAGCCCTACCATTTATATTACTTTCGTACAAGATGGAAAAGAAAAAAGCAAAACAATATCTGAAGAAGGCATGGAGATTCATCTGGGATGATGATTCTATCTGGAGTTGGCTTGTGAATGTTGTACTCGCTTTTATAATAATAAAGTTCATAGTCTACCCTGTCCTAGGATTTTTGTTAGGAACCTCTTTTCCGATAGTTGCTGTTGTTTCAGAAAGCATGGAGCACAGGACAACCCCTCTCTGTGCAGATTACAGCGGAAATACTTGCTCAAATTATGACTACAGGATCTGCGGAAAAGCCTTTGAAGAAAAGCAGAAGCTGGACTTTGATGATTACTGGAAACTTTGCGGAGATTGGTATGAGGAAAACACAGACATAACAAAAGCAGATTTTGAGGATTATAGGTTTAGCAACGGATTTAACAAAGGGGACATAATGATTCTCTATGGGAAAGACTATGAAGATGTCAAGAAAGGAGACACAATAGTATTTCAGAGCACGCGCCCTGATCCGATAATCCATAGGGTCATAAAAACATGGAAGCAGAGAGATAAGTACTACTTCCAGACAAAAGGAGACCACAACTCAAACAGCCATTCATTCGAGTCAACGATTCCAGAAGAAGCATACATTGGAAATGCAGTCCTGAGGATACCTTATCTTGGATACATAAAGATATGGTTTGTAGGTTTCCTTGATATAGTAGGAATAATATAAGGTGATAATAAATGCAATTCTGCCCAAAATGCGGCGGCATGATGATGCCGAAAAAAAAGGACAACAAGACTATAATAGCCTGTCCAAAATGTGGCTATGAATCAAAAGATGCTGAATCAGTTAAGATAACAGAAAAAAAAGATAAAGAACCTGAACTTGAGATTGTAGAAGAAGGAAAAGAAGAAACATACCCTTTAATAGATGCAGAATGTCCTAGATGCAGGCATAATAAGGCATACTTCTGGACTATACAGACAAGAGCTTCAGACGAGCCAGAGACAAAGTTCTTCAAGTGCGAAAAGTGCAAGCACACATGGAGAGATTATTCATGAGTTTCATCGGTGCTATCGAGCAAAGCGAAGATAGTACAACGGGTACCTCTTAGGTGTTAACCATGAGTTATGATGACACATGAGAGATTATTCATAATTTTCTAATATGGATCTGGAAAAATACATAAAAAATAACCAACTGGTCATCTTAGTTAAGCCAAACTCTCCAAAAAACGAGATTCTTGGTCATGACAAGGAGAAAGATGCACTAAAAGTAAATATCAAAGCATCTCCTGAAGACAACAAGGCAAATAAGGAGATAATAAAGTTCTTCAGGAAGATTCTGAAAAAAGAAATAAAGATAGCAAAAGGTTTAAAAACAAAGAAAAAAATACTAAAGATAGGATGGAACTAGACACTATAGCTCAGTTCGGACTTGCTATATTCGGCATTGCAGCAATAACACTTGTAGCAAGAAAGAACAAGTGGGGCTTTGTTGTTGGATTGATATCCCAGCCTTTCTTTTTCATAACTGCTGTAATCAATAGGCAGTGGGGATTGTTTGTCCTTTCAACTATCTACACTTTCAGCTGGATCTACGGCATCTACAACTGGTTCTATAAAGCCAAGAACTGAATATTATACTCAAATCATTATTCTACAACCCTTACACCATAATAAATATTCTCCATACTCTAAATATTTAAATATAAACATCAGATAACATAAAAGAACACAGGGGGTGTTTTGAGATGGAAGGAAAACATATTAACTATAATCTTATAGAAAAGATATCTGCAATAAATGACAGGGTAAGTTCAGAAGCAGGGATTAAAGCAAATTCCTATCTTAACAGGGCAACTGAAATATTAAAAGATGCACTTTATGAGGGAATAGTAGCTTTGAAAGAACATCAAGAAAGGATTTATGTAGCAACTCCTGCTGAAAATGGAAATATCCCTTCGATTACAGCAACAGGAAAAAGTCTTGCTGAAGCATGGGAAAACTCTTTGCTTGCATTATATAAGCATGGATGTGAGATCAGAACACAGTATGATAGAAAATCTCCCGGAGGTAATTTTATAGATCCTCCAAGCAAAGATTCCACATTTACTTTTATTGTTGAAGACCCTTCTTCAGAACCGCTTATACACAGATCATTTCCAGGAGGCCCTAGTGATCTCGAAGAATACAGGCAAGAAGTTGTAGAAGGAGTAAAAAATCATTGGGTTAGGGATTTGTATGAACCTTCAGAAGATGAAAAATGGGAATATACATATAATGAAAGATTGTTTGAATATGCAGTGCCTTTAAATGAACTTGATATCTTCTTGAAAAAGATGCCTGGACATCATAGAGAAAATATCGATACAAAAAGGATTAAAAGCAAAAAAAAGCCTTTGGAATTTCTTCTTGAGCAGGATTATGTAAGGGTTGAAAAAAGGCCTGTAAAAAAATGGGCAAAGAAGGCGGAATATGTTGAAGATAAAAACAGCAAAAAAGGAGTAAGGAAAGGGGGGACATGGTATGCGCAAAAGGCAGGCACACAGGATTTCATTGTAATAGACCAGATAGCATATGTTGTAGACAAGCTTTCAGAACAGCCGTATTCAAGACAGGCTCAGGCAATCACATGGAAACCTCAAGAAGATACTATCTGTTATGATCCAGCATGCCTTCAAAGCATTTGGTTTAGGATTCTTCCTGATGAGCAAGGCATTGGAAGATTGAATATGAATGTAAGGTTTAGAAGCAGGGACGCATACAAGGCAGCTTTCATGAATGCTTTTGCATTCATAAACCTTCAGGAGGTTGTTGCAAAAAAGATAAGTGAGAAAGTACATTCCCCTATAACACTGGGAAGATATCTTGACATATCAGATTCATACCATATCTATGGCAAGGATCTGGCAGATTTCAGAAAAAGCTTCATATCTCCGGTCTGTTTGAGAGATTTTGAAGATAGGACATGGACCAGAGGATTTGCAAACGAATTCTTCGAAGAGGCTAAATCCGAAATTGCAGAAAAGATTAAAAAACAGGACGAAAACATAAAAGATCAGCTGCAAAGAAAAAAACAGGCTCAGGCAAGATTAAGAAGAAAGTATAACGGAAAATAAGCCCAAAGATGAAACCCTTTGCAGGGGAATTGAAGATGACATTTTCAAAAGGAAAATTCATAGTTTTTGAAGGCATAGACGGCTGCGGAAAAGGAACCCAGTTGAAAAAAGCTGCTTCTTATATATTTGACAAGAATAAAGAATATGATCTCTATATGACAAGAGAGCCAACAAGAGACTTCAAAGAGATAAGAAGAAAGATGGCTATGGATACAGACGCAAAAAAAGATGCAGAATGGTATACAAGGATGTTTATAAAAGATCGCAGAAACCATATAGATAAATACATACTCCCTGCATTGAAAAAAGGCACACATGTACTGTCTGATAGGTATAAGCATTCTACTATGGCCTATCAGCATACACAGGGAACAGACATTAGCTATCTTAGGAATATCCATTACCCGATGCCTGTCCCCGACATAACATTTATCTTTGACTGTCCTGCTAAGGTCGCATTTGAAAGAAGAAAATCCGAAGGGGCCACAGATGTATTTGATAAGGACCTTAACTTTCAGGAAGAATTAAGGCATAATTATCTTAATCTTAAACAAGAACTCCCAAAAGAAAATATTGCCATAATAGACTCAAGATATAAAATAGAAGAAATATTTGAAAAAGTAAGGTCTGAATTGGACAAGATCCTTTAATCAGAACTTTCTTCCTCTTCTTCTTCAGCAGCAAAGAACTGTCCTAGTTTCTTGCATCCTTTGCCTGCATTGTAGCTTACTAATGGTTTCTGCATATTATCTACCCCTTTTTTGAAAATAGCAGAAGGGGATTTTACTCCCCTGCCGCTAATCTATCACTATCTATCACCCTTTTGAAAATGATTCAATGAGTGCCTGTGCTTCCAAAACCGCCTTCTCCTCTTTCAGTCTCATCCAAAGATGAAACCTCTTCCAGTTCAGCCTGCTCTATCTTGTTTATGACCATCTGGGCGATCTTGGCATTCTTTTCGACCTTAAATTCTTCCTGGCCATGGTTTATTGCTATAACTCCAACAACGCCCCTATATCCGGCATCTATTGTCCCCGGAGTATTGACCACGCTTATCCCATGCTTTACAGCCAATCCTGATTTAGGCCTAACCTGAGCTTCATAGCCTAAAGGTACAGCGATTCTCACGCCAGTACTTATCAGTTTTCTCTCACCTGGCTTCAAAACATGCTCTTCAGCAGAATAAAGGTCAAGACCAGCATCCCCTGGAGTGGCATATGATGGTATCTTCACATCCGGGTCTGCTCGACTTATCTGTATCTTCATAGTTATAGTAAAACACAATTCATATATAAATAATATTACTCCTAAACATATGTTTTATAACTTATATACTGCAGAAAGATACCACTGCTTAATTAAATTACAGTTTCCTACTCTATGATTAAATTTCTATATTGAAAATAAAGCTATGCTTTATTTTCAACTCTAACCTATCGCTTTTCCAGCTAAGCCAACCTAGAACTTAACGCCTCTGTCTCAATGGCAAGGTTAGCGAGCAAAGCAGGTGTCATGGATTATTATTAAATAATTATCACAAGACAATTTATTGACTTAGATATCAATATAAAACAAGCTTAAAAAAATTATCACTTAGCCTTCCAGTCCATTAAAGAAGCAAGGTTCTCTTCTTTAACATCCCCTTCAGCAGCATCTACTTTCACATTCAATGTATTAAATCTCTGAGTAACAAATGTTATGTTCCATACCTGCCCAATATCAAGATGTTGTATTATTCCGAATATCTTTGTGGGCTTATCCTGCTCATACTTCGCTTCCTGCAGATCTTTTGCTATCTTGACTGCAGCTACAAAATCTATCTTAACTTTTTCAGGATCAAGATTCTCAACTTTTGTCTTTTCTTTCTTGAAAACTTCCTCTTCAGGCTCTATAGTTACTTTCTCTTTAGAAACATCAAAGCTTGTAACTTTGTCATCAGAAGGATCATAATAACCTATCTTCCAGCTCTTATCTTCAACCATATGAAAACCAAAACTAAGATAGCATTCTTTATTCTTATCTTTCCATTCTTTAAATACATCGCTTTTTTTCAAAAGCTCTAAAGCTTCTTTAAACTCCATATTCGCCTAAATATACAAATCATATAAAAGGGTTTTGGAAAGAACAGTATCTCCGAATGTAGTCTTAAGACTACACTCAAAAATCTGTGATTTTTGTATTCCAATCACTTGATCTGCATACTTAACTCAGTTTCCCGTTGAAATCCACAGTTTCCCACCCCTTTGGTCAACTTAATGCCTTGC
>WJJM01000016.1 GCA_014729675.1 Candidatus Woesearchaeota archaeon
AAACTAAGAGCCAGAAAATATAAAACCCAGAAAATAGAACTATTGTTTAAAATATTATCATACAATATCGAAAGATCAATAAGAATTGTTATTACTTTGGTGATTCACCATCTGTATTTCTACAGAGCCTTGAAAAACAACAGCTTTAAATACAAGAATATCTATCTTTTTTTTTATGATACTCGAGGCTAAAGCAGAAACTGCTGATCGTATTCCTTTTGAGTAGATCTTTCTATAAAATTTTGGAGGCAGATATGTGTGGAAGATTTCCATGATCGTATTCCGGAAAAAGAAGAACATAAAGTATGCTGTCTATGATATGCTTGAGGAAAAGAGGAACATAAGCTATATGGATGAACTGGAGGAGTCGATAAAAGGTGCATGGGATGTTGAATACAGGGAACATGCACTCATAGACAGGTTATATTCCTGCCTGTATGAAAAAAAGCATGACAAGGAACTAGACAAGATAATAAAAACATTAAAGCCGTATCTTGTCTGCTTTAAGTAAAAACATTTAAATAGTATTAAGGGAAAAAAGAAAATATGGAAAAGCAAAAAGGAATTACAGTCAAGAAAGAAGAAGATATGTCTAAATGGTACACTGAAGTTATCCAGAAAGCTGATATCGCTGACTATTCTGATGTGTCTGGATGTATGGTGTTTAAGCCGTATATCTATGAGATGTGGGAAAGATTAAAGGAATATGTTGACAAGGAATTCAAGAAGCTGGGAATAAAAAACGCTTATTTCCCGCTGTTTATACCTGAAAAATTTTTAAATAAAGAAAAAGAGCATGTTGAGGGATTTGCTCCTGAGGTTGCATGGGTTACGCATGCAGGAGAGACAAAATTGGATGAAAGACTTGCTGTAAGGCCTACATCTGAAACTATAATGTACCCTTCTTATGCAAACTGGATAAGATCATGGAGAGATCTGCCTCTTAAGATAAATCAGTGGAACAATGTAGTTAGGTGGGAGTTCAAGCATCCAGTGCCTTTGCTGAGGACAAGAGAATTTCTTTGGAATGAAGGGCATACTGTATATGCAACCAAAGAGGAAGCAGAAGCTGAAAGAGAGCCTATAATCAATATATATCTCAATGCTATGAAAGACCTCATGGCTATATATGGGAGTCCTGGATTCAAATCTGAGAAAGAGAAATTTGCAGGAGCAGTATATACCTGCTCTATAGAATCATTCCTGCCGACAGGAAAAGGAATACAAGGGCCTGATTTCCATCATGACGGGCAGAATTTTGCAAAAGCTTATGATATAAAATTCAAGGATGAAAATGAAAAAGAGCAGTATGCATGGCAGAACACTTTTGCTATAACAACAAGGATGCTTGGAGTCATGATACTGATGCATGGAGATGACAATGGATTAGTATTGCCTCCGGCAATAGCTCCGATACAGGCAGTTATAGTCCCTATATTTAAGGAAGAGAATAAAGAAGAAGTTATGAAGAAAGCAGAAGAGCTGAAAAAAGAGCTTAAATTAAGAGTAGAGCTTGATGACAGGGAAGGATATTCCCCTGGATGGAAATACAATGAATGGGAGCTTAAAGGAGTTCCTCTAAGGATAGAGATAGGGCCAAAGGATATAGAGAAAGGTCAGGCAGTTCTTGTAAGAAGAGACAACAGGAAAAAGGAATTTGTAAAGCTTGAAGATGTAAAAGAGAAAGCAGACAAGATGCTTGAAGAGCTGCAGAAAGATCTATATAAGAATTCAGAAAAGAGCTTTAATGATTCTATAGTTGAGGTTGATTCTATGCAGGACCTTATGGATGCTGTAAATGACAAGAAGATGGCTTTAGTTCCTTTCTGCAATGACCCTGAATGCGAAGACTGGATAAAGGATAAGACAGGAGGGGCAACAACAAGAAACATACCTGTTGACAAGAAAGTCAAGAAAGGGCAGAAATGCGTGCACTGCCCTAAGGAAGCCAAGGTAATGATATATGTTGCAAAGGCTTATTGAAAATGCTTGAAGATGTTCTTGAAAAGTTGAAAAGCCTTGAAGGGCTTAATGAAGATTTTCTTATATTGTCTGAGGAAGAGAAGAATACTATCATGGGGCTGGAAGAGGAGAATAATATCGGAGTAAAAGAAGCCTTAAGCAGGAGCATAACAATAGCTTTCTCTCATAATTCTGATTTCAGAGAGCCTGCTGAGCCCATAGTGGCTGTAAAGGGAAAAAAGACAGTGTTCCCTGCTGTAAAGTTTCCAGAGATAGAAGATTCTGTTTCAGCTTCTCCTGGGTGGGATGCTGACGCTTTTTTGAGAAAGAGATTAAAAAAGCTTAAAGATGATGATGCAACTTTATTATTGGGCCTGGACTGGGATGATGATGCAAAAGCCAAAAAAACGGAAAAGAGATTCTCAGAAAGGTTAAGAAAACAGGCAGAGATGTTCTACAAGAGCCCAAAGAAAGAATATGCTTTCAGCTATCTAGGGGAGAATAAGGAAAGCCCTTATCAGAAATATCTTGACAGTTTTGAAGAAAAAAAGAAAGAAAGGGTGGATGATTCATTTTTCAGCGAGGAAGAGCTGGAACTGCTGTTGAAGAAAGACCTCATGCATCTTACATTAGGGACATATGAGCAGATGAGTGTAGAGGAAAAGGAAAAGTTTAACTATTGGAAACAGTTTAACGGGCTTTGGAAAGATACAAAAGTAAAGCTCTTGGGCATGGGATATGCGCATGATTCAAAAGGGTTTTAAGATGATAACCAAAACCTTTATAAACTAAAATAGACACCTGTCAACCAAGATGGACATGTATAAAGTAAAATGGACAACTTTGCAGTATAGGATATTAAGATTCTTATGTATCAAGGCAGGCCAGACTTTCAATCTAAGGGGCTTAGCAAAGCCTTTAAAGGTTTCACCCACTGCAGTTTCCAACTCTTTAAAAGATCTAAGGTCCTCAGGACTGATAGATGTTGAAAGCTCCAAGAAGATGAATCTTCTGTCTATAAGTTTGAACAGAGACAACAAGGAATCTATACAATTTAAAAGAACAGAAAATCTAAGAATGTTATATGAATCAGGCCTTTCAGATTTCCTTTACAATGAATTTCCAGGCTGCGATATCATATTATTTGGAAGTTATTCCAAGGGTTATGATGTTCTGGATAAAACAAAACAATTTAATTCAGACATTGATATAGCTGTCATAGGCTCAAAAGAAAAGGAGGCTGACACTGCAAAATTCGATAGATTGCTGGAAAGAACAATAAATCTTAATTTCTACAGTTCGTGGAAAGGTATCCACAAGAACCTAAAAGACAGCATATTAGACGGTATTACATTAAGCGGAGGAGTTGAATCATGAGAATTCCTGATGATTTTGAAACATATGTAAAAAGAGGCATAATAAGGAAATCTTCAACAAACAGGCCAAGGGCAAAATTTCTTATCAGCGAATCCCAAAAAACATTCAATGGCCTGGTAAAAAGACTAGATGTCATGGGCATAGATGAAGATAGTGCAAACTCGATAGTAAAAGACTGTTATGATGTGCTGATGGAGCTTATAAGGGCAAGGCTATTATTAGATGGTTATAATTCTTCAGGAGCATTTGCACATGAAGCAGAAGTCTCTTACCTAAATAAGTTAGATTTTAAAGATAAAGATATATTATTTCTTAACGATATGAGATATTTCAGGAATTCAGTAACTTATTATGGAAAGATATTAACTGTGGATTATGCTGGAAAAGTTGCAGAGTTTACAAAAAAGATATATCCTAAACTTAAAGAAAGGTGCAGGGATCCAATATGATGATAACATTATATTCAGCCAAATGGTGCCCATGGTGCCAGAAAACGAAAGAATTTTTAAGGGCAAATGACATAGAGTTTGAAGAGAAGGATATAGATATAAAAGAAGTCGAAGAAGAGCTCAAAGATATCACAAACCAGGATGCTGTTCCTGCTGTTGTTGCAGGGGAAGAGTTTGTTGTGGGCTATGATGAAGAAAAGCTGAAAGAGGTATTAAAAATATGAACAAGGAAGAACTGAAAAAAGCATGCCAGGAATATGCTGACAAGAAGGATTTTTTGCTGCAGCCTGATGAAGGGATATTAGATTCAATACTTACAGGATTGCTGAAGAACGAGGAGAAGTTCGGCTACAGGTACTGTCCGTGCAGGAGAAAGACAGGAGACATCGAACAGGACAAGAAGATAATATGCCCATGTATCTATCATGAAGACGAGGTCAGGGATGACGGGCAGTGCAAGTGCTTTTTGTTTGTGAAGAAGGATTAGATAATTTCTTTTATTAATAGAAATCTTTAAAAACAAGGGTTTAATGTGTTTGAGATATGACTGGAAAATATGATGCATTAAGCATAGAGCCTGAGATGCTGAAGTTTTGGGAGAAAAACAGTATCTACAGCAGGCTTAAGGATAAGGTAAAGAAAGGGAAAGACTTCTATTTTCTAGACGGTCCTCCATATACATCCGGGAAACTGCATATAGGACATACATGGAACTACAGCATGAAGGATATGGTCCTTAGGTTCAAGAGGATGAATGGATTCAATGCATGGGACAGGGCTGGTTATGACACTCACGGACTGCCTACAGCTCATGCTGTTCAGGATAAGTTGAATATAAAGACTAAGGAAGATATAGCAAAATATGGAGTTGCTAAATTTGTCAAGGAATGCAAGAAGTTATGCCAGAAAAATCTTGAACTGATGCGGAAAAATCAGATAAGGCTTGGAGTGTGGATGGACTTCCAGAATCCATATATAACCTTCAAGAACGAGTTTATAGAGGGTGAATGGTGGCTTGTAAAGAAAGCTCATGAGAACAAAAGGTTGTATGAAGGAGAAAAAGTTATGCACTGGTGCAGTGAATGCGCAACTTCTGTTGCAAAGCATGAGCTTGAATATCAAAATGTTGAAGATGATTCTATATTCTTAAAATTTAAAGTTAAAGGAAAAGATGAGTATCTTATAATCTGGACAACTACTCCATGGACCATCCCTTATAATCTTGGAGTGATGGTAAATCCTGAGGAAGATTATGTAAGGCTGGATGTTGAGGGAGAAAAATGGATAACTGCAAAGGCATTAGCAGCTCCTCTTGTTTCAGGTGTTGTGGACAAGAAGTTTGAGATAAAAGAGGAATTCAAGGGAAAGGAATTAGAAGGGACAGAATACGAGCATCCATTGTATGATGAGCTTAAGGATGTTTATGATAAACTGAAGAAAGAAGCTCCTAATGTGCATACTGTTGTCTTGAGCAAGGAATATGTTGATACAACTTCAGGATCAGGCCTTGTGCATATGGCTCCTGGCTGCGGTCCTGAGGATTATGAGATAGGGCACAAGAACAAGATACCTCCTTTCAACAATCTTCAGGAGGACGGAAGTTTTCCAGAAGAGATGGGAGATTTCAAAGGACTTAAGGCAAAGAAGGACGACAAGAAGTTTATAGAATATTTTGACAAGAAAGGAGCACTGATAGCTTCTACGCCTGTGGAGCACGAGTATGCTCACTGCTGGAGATGCAAATCCCCTGTTGTATTCAGGACAACAAAGCAGTGGTTCTTCAAGGTTGAGGATCTCAAAGAAAAGATGAGAGAGCTTAACAAGAAGATATACTGGCAGCCGGGATGGGCTGGACAAAGGCAGTTTGATTCCTGGCTTGACAATCTGAGGGACAATTCTATAACAAGGCAGAGATACTGGGGATGCCCTGTACCAATATGGAGATGCGAGTGCGGAGAATATGTTGTTGTTGGCTCGGTAAAAGAGCTTGAAAAGCTAAGCAATGAAAAAGCTCCAGAAGACCTGCATAAGCCATGGATAGATGAAATTACAATCAAGTGCAAGTGCGGAAAAGAGATGAAAAGAGTTCCAGATATACTGGATGTATGGGTTGATGCAGGAACAACATCCTGGACATGTTTAAATTACCCTCAGGAAACAGAGATGTTTGAGAGATTATGGCCTGCTGATTTTATACTTGAAGGAAAGGATCAGATAAGAGGCTGGTTCAATCTTTTGTTTGTAGCTTCTATGATGAGCATAGGAAAGCCAAGCTATAAGGCTGTATATATGCATGGTTTTATCAATGATGCTCAGGGAAGAAAGATGTCAAAGTCTCTTGGAAATTATATACTTCCGGATGAGGTAATAGACAAATATGGAGCAGACACATTGAGGTATTATTCAATAGGCGGAGCCAACCCTGGATTTGACCTTAACTATAATTTTGATGATCTTAAGCTAAAGCACAGGAATCTTATGGTCCTTTGGAATGTGCATAAGTTTTTGATAGATATGCACAAGGAGGTTGGAAAGAATCCTGAAGAGATGGACGACCAGCTGATGAAAGATGTTCTTGATACTGAAGAGAGGTTTATATTTTCAAGGCTGAACAGTACGATAGAGAAGGTTACAAAGCTTTTCCATGACTATAAGCTTAATGAGGTTCCGCTCGCTGTTGAGGGATTATTTCTGGACCTTTCAAGAACATATATCCAATTGGTAAGAGATAAGTCAAGTGTCGGAAAACAAGAGGACAAAGAAGTTGTTTTATATTCCATATACAAGGTACTTATAGGATGCCTTAAGATTTTTGCTCCTGTAGCTCCTTTTGTATCTGAAAAGATATATCTTAATCTTAAGAAAGAGTTCAAGCTTGAAAAAGAGAGCATACATCTTTTTGACTGGCCAAAGCATGACAAAAAGATGATCAACAAGAAACTCGAAGAGCATATGAAAACAACAGAAGGCATAATACAGGGAATACTTGCTGCAAGAGAGAAAGCGCAGTTAGGAGTCAGGTGGCCTTTGAAATCTGTATATATAGTTACAACTGAAGAGAAGGTTGTCGAGGCTGTTACAGAGCTTGAACAGATAATAAAGAACCAGACAAATGTCAAAGAGATAAGCATAGTCGAGGAGCTTCCTGAGGTCAAAGAAGCTATAAAAGCAAACTATTCAAAGATAGGGCCTGCATATGGCCCGTTGGCTCCAAAGATAATATCACATATAGGTACAAACAGCCCTGAAACCATAATGGGGCATATAGAAAAAGAAGGGAAATATGCTTTTGAGGTAGATGGGGCGCCTATAGAGATAACAAAAGAGCATCTTATAGTGGAAAGGAATGTTCCTGAGCATCTTAAGGAAGCTGATTTTTCAGGAGGATTTCTGTATATAGACACTGAAAGGACTGATGAGCTTGAAGCAGAAGGTTATGCAAGAGAGCTTATGAGAAAAGTGCAGAATCAGAGGAAAGAGGCAGGACTTGAGAAGACAGACAGGATTACACTTTTTATCAGGGTTGATGAAGAGATGGAAGAAAGGCTTAAGCCTCACGAGGAGCAGATAAAGAAGAAGTGCGGGGCAGACAAGCTGAATATAGCTGATGAAAAGCCTGTAAGAAAGCATGAATCTTCTGGCAAAGAGAAGATAAAAGGCCAGGAATTTGAGATTATGTTTGATAAGGTATAATTCTTAAAATATTTAATCAAAAAGTTTATATATCAATCAGTTATAGATAGATATAATCTTTTTTGGAGGTACTAAAATGATGAAAAAAATAATGTCTTTTATGATGCTGATAATTATGAGTTCTTTTGTTCTTGGAACGATAGCTTCTAAACCTGTTATGATATCAGGTTCATTAGAAGAACAGATAGACACATTAGCTGGACAGTATTCAGGCCAGGAGATGCCGACAGCTTTCAAGTACATTTTTGGAAATGAAAGGATAAATGTCAACATAGATGAACTTAAATTTAAGGTAGTTACAGAAGACGGAAAGATGACAAGCTTTGACAAAGGGCATCTTGAGGATCCTACGATAAATGTGTATGCATCTAAAAGAGCTGTAAATAATATCATGAATTCAGATGACAAGATGAAGGCTGTTCAGTATGCTTTAGACAATAATGAGATAACTTATGAGGGAACTTCATTCATGAAGAGCACAAAGCTTTTCTTCATGGGGATGGCAGGAAAGGTAGCAAGCTGGTTTGTTTAAGATGGCAAACAAGATATCAAAAGACACCCCTCTGTCTGAGATAACACTTAGAAGATATGAAAAGCCAAATCTTCAGGGAAGGGATCTTGTCAGAAAATTATGCCTGACTATAGGATTATTGCAGCCAGGAGATTCAAGAGATGTTGTTGTTGATGTTCTCTATACATTGCTTAAAGAGAAAAAAGAGATGAATTCTGAAGAGATAAGAGAGAATGTTATAACTTTTAGAAAAGAGAAGAATCTTCCTGTGCTGGGTGTTGCTTCATCAAATATAAGAAGGCAGCTTAAAAGGCTGCGAAGCGTTCTTTTGATAGAGAAGACAGTGAATAACTACAGGCTGACTGAAAATCTTTCTTTGAGCGAGATAATGGATGAGAAGCTTGAGAAGATGCTGCTTCCTTCTTTGATAGAGAGAACAAGAGATTATTTTAAGGCTGTAGATGAAGAGTTTCTGAGATGATCAAATTTTCACAGGCTTTTTAAATACTGCCTTGCTGCATTATTTATGGAAGAGAAACATATCGGCGCTTATATGAGAGATGTGTCTTTTGAAAGAGAGGAGGATTGTGAGCTTTATGATGAAACAGCCTGTTATAAGGTGCATACATCTAAGGCTAAGGAATCTGTCGTGATACATACAAGCGACTACCATCCAGGAGACCTTTACCTTTCAAAGTCAGACCTTGAGAATCTTCTAAAAAAGATATCCCAATGATTATTTTGCATGACAACAATATATTTATATTGAGATGATTTTCTTATATTTTTAGTATGGAACAAGATGCTAAAAACATTTTCAAGGGAAGATCTTTCTGCGTAGCTTCTGACTTTTCTCTTGATGAATGGCTGTATATATTTGAGAAGACAGATGAACTTAAGAAAGCTATCAAAAACAAAGATAAAGATATCTTAGATTCTTTCAGGATAGATGATATTGATTATGGGATACAGAATGCGATCCTTGAGCCGAGCACAAGGACAGACAATTCTTTCAGGAATGCTGCTGAGTTTCACAAGGCAAAGTTTAATCTCTTTGATCCAGGAGTTTCTTCAAGAAAGAAAAAGGAAAGCTATGCAGATACATTCAATACCTTATCTGGATATGGCAACAGCCTGTTCATAGTGAGGAGCTCTGAAGAAGGATTGTGCAGATGGCTCGAGATAAACGGGAAGAGGTATACAGATAACAACAATATAGAGGTTCCGCCTGCTTTTATCAATGCAGGAGACGGGCAGCATGAGCACCCTACCCAGGAGCTGCTGGATGAGTTCACATTCTGGGAATCTAATTATAAAGACCAATCAAGTATGCATATTGCACTTATAGGGGACCTTCTTCATGGGAGGACAGTACATTCAAAAGCTGATGGGTTGACTGTTTTTAATAGGGTTGAGGTCGATCTTATAGCTCCTGAAGAGATCTCTATGCCTGAGAACTATATCAAAAAGATGAAAGGCAATGGATTTAAGATCAGGAAATTTGAATCTCTGGATGAGTATTTTTCACAAGGCCATATAGCAGGAAAGCAGTACTATACAAGACCTCAGCTTGAAAGGATGGGAGAGGACATAATAAAGATACAGGACAAGCTGAGGGAAAAGATAATATTCAGGAAAGAACATCTGGCTAAGCAGCCTGAAGGAACTAAGATGTACCATCCTCTGCCAAGACACAAAGATCACCCCACTTTGCCTGTATTTCTTGACTCTACACCCTTAAACGGATATGAGATGCAGTCAAGGAATGGTTATTTCATAAGAATAGTCCTGTTGGGAGCTATAGCAGGAAAGCTTGGAGGGGATTTTCAGGGAGAGACTGTAGAGAAGAAAGAATATCCTGATGATTTTATAGATGAAACCACTCCTAAAAGTTCAGGGATAAAAAATTATAAAGAGGGAATAAGGCCTATAGATAACGGGATGGTCATAGACCATGTTTGCAGAGGGGATTCTGAAAAAGATATATGGGATCATCTTGCAAAAGTTATGAAAATCATGAATCTATATGGCAGAGGCTATATAGGCGTTGATGAGTCTCAGAAAGACAAAGGTATGTACAAGGGCCTGATATCTCTTCCAGACCACGAGCATTTTGATGAGAAACAGATAAAGAAATTAGGAGCAGTTGTTCCGGGATGCACATTAAATTTTATAGAGGATGAGCACATCTCAAGAAAACTAAGATTAAGGATGCCCAGAAGGATATACGGGTTTGAAGAGCCTGACTGCAGCAATGAAAGGTGTATAACGCATGAAGAACCTGTTCCAAAAAAGTTCATAAGGGCAAAAGACGGAAAATACAGCTGCCTTTATTGCGAGCATCCTCAGACATTCAAGGAGATATGGAGATAAGGATCAGTTCATATACTGAAGACCGTGGTCTTTGACAAACTTTGCTCCGTCTTTGCTGAAGTATCTTTTTAGTTTTCTTATTGATATGTTTTCTATCTGTCTTATGTTTTCTCTGGGCCATCCTGTCTTCTCTTCTATCTCTTCCAGAGTGTACCCATTGCTTCCAAATCTCATCCTGATGAATTTTCTCTCCTTCTTGTTCAGCTCCTTGTCAAGTATCTTTTTAAATTCTCTGCTGAAATCCTCTTTCTCAACATCCTTTTGAGTGTCTTTTTCGCATTCTAATGTATCTTTTAGGTAAAACTCATCTGATATCGGAGCATCAAGATAGACATTTTTCTTGTTCAGGCTTTCCATATACATGACATCTCTTATGCTCATATCCATACCTTCTGCTACATCATAATCATTGGCATGATAGTTGTTCTTGTCAAAGAAATCTTTCTTAAACTCTTTTATGCTCCTTAACATAGAGTCTGCAGAAGAGCTCCTTTTTTCATTAAACTTTCTTCCTATTTCCCTTAACATAATGTACATTGCAGAACTGTATACAAAGCTCTGGAAAGAAGCATTTCTTTTGAAGTCGTGCTTTTTTATAGCTTTTACAAGCCCGTAATTTCCTTCTGAGATCATATCCATATCTCTGTTTAGCCTGTATTTTTTTGCTATTGCAGGAACCATACGAATTGTGCTTTTTACAAGCTTTTCTTCTTTTTCTCTGCACTTTTCATAGTGGTGTTCAAAAAGCTCTTTGTTTGTTTCAAGCTGAAGATAGTAATCTTTGAAGCGTTCAATATATCCTCTTACAGGCCTTAGTTCCATCATCAGGCTGGTTATCTTTTCTTTGTTTTTCTGGATTTCTTCTTTCTCAAGAATTTTTTTTATCTTACTGATATTCTTTTCAGCTTTTTTTCTTGCATCTTTTTTGTCCAAAGAGAAAACATGAAACTTTGATCTTAATCTTTTTTTACTGTCAGCAGACAAAAGTATCTTTTTCAGGATATCCTTATTGCTGAAAAGCAGGGCAGCATATCCATTATAATGGTGCTCCATCTCTTTTAGCAGTTTTTGCTGTATATCTTTGGGAACCAAAGCAGCGTGATTGCACATATCTTTATAATATGCATCTACCTCATCATACAGCACAGAATAGTCCGGCCTTTCCAGGCATACATCAAGTGTCTTAAGTGTCTTTATAACTTTATATATCTTTTTTTCAGATACTGAGTTATCTTTTAGGAACTTGTTCAGTTCTATGTTTGATATTTTTTTCTTATCCTTAAAGCATTCTTTAAGGATATCTTCAAGCTTATCCATGGATTATGATAACTGCATTTATTTTATAAGCTTTTTTGAATATTGCAAAGAAAAACCTTTAAATAATTCTGTATATTTCTATGCTTTATGGAGATATATGAGCCAAGAGAAGATACTTTCCTGATATTAAAGCAGATAGAACATTTTGCTTCTGGAAATGTTCTTGATATGGGGACAGGTTCAGGAGTTTTGGCTATAGAGGCTGCTCAGACAGCAGATAATGTTATAGGGGTAGATATAAACAAGGATGCTGTTGAGTTTGCGTCTGAGCAGGCAAAAGATTATCCTAATGTCCAGTTTTTCCATTCTGACCTTTTTTCTTATTTTAAGAAGAACCCTATGAAGTTTGACCTTATAATCTTTAATCCACCATATCTTCCTGAAGATAAAAAAGAGCCAAAGGAAAGCGCACTGGCTACGACAGGAGGAAAGAAAGGACACGAAGTTCTTGAAAGATTTTTTTCTGAAGTTTCTGAATATCTTATGCCTTACGGAAGGATACTTGTCATTTTCAGCTCTTTAACAGGAAAAGATAAGACCCATGAGATATTGGAAGAGTATGCTTTTGATTACCAGAAGCTTGCTGAGAAAGAAGAGTTTATGGAGACATTGTTTGTCTATATAATCGAGAAGAGCGATCTTTTGAGAGCAGTGGAATGGAAAGGCATAAAGAATGTAAAAAAGATAGCAAAAGGCCACAGAGGATTTATCTTTATAGGGAATCTTGAAGGAAAGAAAGTTGTCGTGAAAAAGCAGCGTGATGACAAGCCTGTTACAGGAAGGATAGTAAATGAAGCAAGATGGCTGAAAGTTTTGAACAGGAAAGGCATAGGCCCAAAGTTTTTGTTTTTAGATGTGAAGAACAATTATTTTTGCTATGAGTATGTTGAGGGAGAATTTATACCTTCATTTTTAGAGAAAGCTCCAAAAGATGAGATAAAGAAAGTTTTGAAGGATGTGTTTGAGCAGTGCTTTAAGATGGATATGATGGGCATAGACAAGGAAGAGATGCACAATCCGTATAAGCATGTATTGGTCGAGGATGGGAAAGCTGTCCTGCTGGATTTTGAAAGGGTGCATTCTACTGAGAAACCGAAGAATGTTACCCAGTTTATGCAGTATGTTGGAAATAAAAGGAATACAAAGATACTGAAAGAGAAAGGCATAAAGGTTGATATGCGTAAATGGAGAGCTGCTGCAAGAAGATACAAGAAAGAAGAGAACAAAGAGAACTTTAAGAAAATCTTAAGTCTTTTGAGTTAGGTTTTTTTGTAGTTTGACAATTAAAATTTTTCTATGGTCTAAATTTAAAATCATTATCTCTAAGTCAGTATAGCTGCCCTGCAATTATTATTCAAAAATAATCTCTAGGTCAACAAATTGCCCTGCAATAATTATTCAAAAATAATAATTTAACAATAATTATCTCTAGGTCAACAGAGTTGCCCTGCAATCAGGATTTTCAATCCTAATTTATAACGCTCGCTTTGCTCGCTACTATAGCCAAAGAAGCTGCCTATCTGCAGTTAGCTCCTCCCCTTTTGGTGCAGAACTTTCTTTCTTTTTCCCACCCAAGTTTTAGTGCTCTGTGCTTCACTAAGATTGGATTTAGTGTAAGGTCGTTGAGTTCTAAGTGGGCTTAGCTGAGAAAGCAGCAGATTAGCCCGAAGCCAGAACTCAGCTTAGCTGCGAAGAGGGGCTGTGCACGAGCGCAGCGAGTGCCACAGATAGGATTGAAAATTTTAATTCTGCTTTTTAGAAATATTAAAAAAACTGGCAGGCTTTCAATCATATATATCAAAGTCTGACTTAAAGATAGTATTGAGTTTAATTCTGCTTTTTAGAAATGTTATATATGATCTAAAGATTTTAAGCTTAGAAATAAACAAGGTACAATTTAGATAGTTTTCATAAATCAAGAAAGCAGGATAATGAGATATCTTTAAATACTCTTCAACATAATACTATATAATTCTTAATTTGTTCTCTGGCTGATGTGCAGAGAGATAAGAACCAAAAGACATGGATGCTGTTGAAAAAGCCAGGGAGATTATAGGAAAGTATTGTTATGAAGAGTGCAAAGCTTCCTGCTGCAGGAGAGGGATGCTTGTGCTTGATGTAAGCGAAGCTGAAGTGATAAGCATGGATCCTAAACCTGGCAAGGATGGAAAGGTTGTTTTTGATCTTGGAAAGCAGAAGTGCCCAAGGCTTGGAGAAGATAAGAGATGCATTGTCTATGATAAGAGGCCAAAAGCGTGCAGGGATTTCCCGTTTCTTGTTTCTGGAAACAAAGTGATAATAGCTCCATTATGTCCGCTGGGAAAGGATCCTAAGCTTGATTTTATCATAGATATCCTAAGGAAAGGTGGATATACTATAATATAGAGGAAAATTATAAATAATAAAAAGGCAATATAAAATATATGAAAACTTTTCAGGATAAGGTTTTTGCATTAGTATCTAGGATTCCAAGAGGCAGGGTTTCTACATATAAGGCTATAGCGGACAAGATAGGAGTGAAGGCTTATAGGGCTGTAGGCCAGGTATTGAAGAAAAATCCTTATGATTCTGTACCTTGTCATAGGGTTGTATGTTCAGACGGAAGTTTAGGAGGCTATCATGGGATAGCAAGTTCAAAGAAAAAGATGATTCTGCTGAAAAAAGAAGATATTAAGATAAAGAACAATAAAGTAGAAGATTTTGAGAAAAGGATTTTTATTCACTATTAGAAGGCTTTTTTCCTGCTGGAATCTTTATGAACCTATATTTTGACCAACAATAAGGCAGAGAATTATCATTGTGATGGTCTTTTCTTCTTGGAACTATCCTATCTTTAATAGGTATGTTTCTCATGTCAGCTATCTCTGTGTAAAGCCTGTTTGCTGTAGAATCTACTATATATCTGCTGTATCCATTATTGTATATCTTGTTGAAATCTCTGTCACCAATATATTCTTTTATTATAGCTATATGCCTATTAAGCCTTTTTTTTGTAGAAGAGTTTATGTTTTCTGAGGCAATCTTGGATTCCATGCCTGATATAACCTTTTCAAGTTCACTATCTGTTACCTCAATCTCATTCATCTTTGTAAAATATTTGTTTACAGGCATGATTTTTCCCTACTTTATATGGTTTAAATTGTTAATGTTTTTTTGTATAATCTATCTCTACGCTTATAGAAGAAAGGACTTTTATCTTTTTTTCTGAAGCCAGCCTGAATCTGCTTTCTCTATTATCACTGTGCATCAATATATCTGCAATTTCTGAAGA
Source organism: Candidatus Woesearchaeota archaeon (assembly GCA_014729675.1). Classification (GTDB taxonomy): domain Archaea; phylum Nanobdellota; class Nanobdellia; order Woesearchaeales; family WJKL01; genus WJJM01. Next base: position 14,954 of record WJJM01000016.1, read on the forward strand.
ATCTTTTGACAGGACAATGTCGTCCTTTGTGTTCAGCCCGTTATTTATAAGATAAGAGATTATATGATTTTGGCTGTATTTGCTGCCTATAGGATGATACTCATTTTCGCCTTCAATCCTGTTTTCCTTAAGCACCATATAATGGCTGTTAGCCTTTATTATCTTTTTTTTCATATCTATCTGGATTTTTTTGGATAATTTAAAAAACTTGTTGTTTTTATTATATGATTTTTATGTCTCAGTTTTTGTCATTTTTTCATAATGTTCTTTATAAGTTTAGAAGTATTATGACGTATAATGTGAGCTAATAGTCTCACATAGAAGAAGATGACATATCAAAATAACTGCGGATATTGCAGCGGATCTGGAATAGTTTACAGTTCTGGATTAGAGTCTATTGTGGGAGATTATTCAGGCAAGACAGATGATATATCTTATATGATAGAAGCAGCTGAAAGGCCATCTATGGAATATACTGGAAGAGATATATCAGAAAAGTTTGATGCTTATAAAGATGATAATTATGCAATGCCTATGCAAAAAGGAGTTTCAATAACTTACAGGCCAGCTGTTGACAATTTTCTGGCTGATGTAAGGACAAACATCTTTGTAGGAGATGCAGCTGAGATAAAAGATATTATCTATGAAGCTTTTGAAAGAACAACAGGATTGAAGTTTCCAAGGGATGTTATAGTCAACATCATTTCAGAGGAAAAGCTTAAGAAAATACATTCAAGGTTTTGCGGAGAATGGACAGATGGTATACAGGGGTTTGCTATAAACAGAAAGGACACATCCAGGGTATCAGAAGTGTTTGTAAAAAAAGGAGAGCTGGCAAAGACAATGCTTACATTAGGGCATGAGCTGGGCCATGTGTTGACAGGTAAATTAGACAAGGCTGTAGATGAAGAAGCTAAAGCATTTGCATTTTCGATGGCATGGATGAAAGCTATCAAAGAAGAGAATATAGGAAACTTAAGCACTGTTATCAGATTAGATAAGCCTGCTATGAATGGCTTGCATAACAAGGCTTTGGATTTTGTTTTGGGAATGTTAAGAAGAGGAAAAGAAGCGTTTGATGTTTATCTTGAACTGGTAAAAAGAATACTGGAGGTCGATAAATATGTATGAAACAAATACAGCTGAGAAAGAGCTTGAGGAGATGCTCAGGAAGATGAAAGAATATTCAAAAATGGCTGCAGGCTGCCTGCCTAATTCTCAGTATATAGGGGCTCCTATGAACTTCAACTGGATGGACAGCACTAAGCTAAGATATAATCCTCTTGAAAGCTCTGTGAAAAGCCTGTATAAGGATGGAACTAGATTAGGTGAAAGCTATGGGCTTAAGAATAAATCTATGATGGACAGCTATGGAAAAGCAGACAAGACTTTGAGTTCATTGTATGGTGGAAAGAACAGCATCTATAGCTATGGAAAAAGTCTAGGAAAAGGCTATTCTGCTGGAGGAAGCTCTGGAAAAGCTGGCTATTCATCTGGGAAAGGCTATAGCAGTGGAAAAGGCGGAAGCTCTTCAGGAAGTTCAGGTTCAGGTGGAAGTTCTGGAAAGTAATTTTTTTTATTTTATCCTTTTACATCTGTGTTGAACCAGATATTGTAGAGAAAGATGCAGGTAATTTCTTTACTCCTGTAAAATGTGTTGAACTTACTCCAACAGTATCTTTTAAGCAGGATATGCCTGTTTCTGTGTTCGGGATTATGAATAAGCTGTTGAACCATACCATTTTCAGTCAAAAAGTTTTTTTATGTCTTTGTGCATGTTGTCTTTTTCTTCTTTGTAAAGGTCTGCTTTGTTGAATATTGCAGTATCTCCTTTTATGTTTTCAGTCTTTTTTCTTTCAAGATAATCATGCTTACACTGCTCAAATCTTTTCTGGATAACTTTATCCAGTATTCCGTTCATGTTTCTCATTATCTCTGCAAGATGGTCAGCAGCTCTTTCTGCATATTTGTTGCAGTATCCTGTATCGTGTTTAGATGAGTGATAATTAAGTATTCCAAATACCTGTTTTTTGTTATCTTCTATCCTGTTTATGAAATAATTGGATTTTTTGTTATAATTTCCGAGTTCTGCAAATTCTTCTTCATCAGGATTGTCTGATCTTAAGTTTTCTTTCTTTAAAGCATGAGACATCCTGTATTTTTGTTCTGTATCATGTTCAGGGTCTATAACTTTCTTAAGCTTGTTCTTGCCTGTGTTGTCTGAGTAATGCACAAGAATCCCTGTTTTTTCTTTGCCTGAGGTGTAATGCAGATATAGGGAAGAGCTGGCTCCAAATAAATCAGCCATCTGATTTACTGCAATATCTACTGCCTTGTTGAAAATCTCTTCTCTTTGCTCTTTTTGAGTGTATTTTATATTTTCAGCTATCGCCTTGAGGCTCTCAAAATCATCAGTTTTTGTTTCATCATATTTATCAACAAGATTACCTAGCTTAGAGTCAGGCTTTTTTTTCAATATCCTTGTCAGGCTTTCAAATACCATTTTACCTTAGATAATATATATTAACAGTATTTAAAGCTTATGTTTTGTAATCACTTAAAAGAGACAATATAAAACGAAAGTTTTATATATTAGTAATCACTTAAAAGTAGTCATGACAGATGCTATAAAGAGATTCAGGAGATACAGCATGGATAATCTTCCTAAAAAAGATCTTGTCTGGCTTGCAAGGACGCATTTTTCCAAGAAAGCTGATTCTGATGTGACTGATGATAATCTTGTTGAGCTATTGAAGGACAAGAGAACATTGAAGCAGATAGCTTATGGAGAAAAAGCCCTTAATGCTGTGCTTGGTGATGAAGAGTCAAGCAAAGAGATATCCCCTTATCTTATGTTTTCTATATTATACAACAAAGTGGTTGAAAGATTTGGATTCAGGATAGATGAGAGTTCATGGTTCGGGGAGAACACCTATAGTCTTCTTGTGGGAAGTGAAGAAGAGAAAGAGAACAACCTGCTCAAGAAAGAAGGTTTCAAGGATTACCTTATCAATGTTCTGATAAGCTATTCAAATAAAGGATTCAAGCAGAAATATTTCATAGACATGCTTAAGGAAAAGCAGAGAGGCCATGCTTTTGAAAAGTTTCAGAAAGACATTGAGATAGGCAATTATGCGCTTTTTATGGTAAGCCAGTTCAGCAAGCATATAGAATACAGGAACAAGTACAAGAAAAGAGTTGGCATAGAATATTATGGGGATATGGGGAAGGCTGGATTTGAAAGCGCTTCAAGAGCAGTATTTCCAAAAGATGATGATAAGAATATGTTCAGGAAACTTTCAAGATCATTTGATACTGCTGTCCAGAGCCTTAAGACTATGAAAGAGAAGTATTTTCGTGAAACTCCTAACTCTTTGATATTAGGTGAAAATTAAGATGCAGCTTCTTAATAATATAAAGAATATGATCGAAACCTGTTATAAGGTAGATTCAGGCATTGATGATATCTCTGATTTTATCATAGGAGATGATAAGCTGGACAATCTAAAACCTTTAGCCATAAACAAGGTGGATACTTACAGCGGTGAAGCTTCAGTGCTGTCTAATTTTGATGTTGAAAAACCTCTGCTTTCAATATATCTCTCTGATCCTTTGCAGAAAAGGATAAGGCAAAGGCCGCTTAAGCTTGAAGACATAGAGACAGTCTCTGAAGAGATAGACCATGCTGTATTTATCGCATATTCTCTTGACTATAAAAAGCCCATGAGCCTTATGGAGATAGAGCTTCAGGGAAACATAACAAAATATCTTATGATGAAGGCTGTGGTGGCTGGAGAAGAAGGGACTTTTCCAGGTATAAGAAAAAGCCTTGAAAGGCAGATATACAACAATATATTTAGAGCCAGATTCAATGAGAAGGATCCTGAGATAAACCAAAGATATGAAAATGCAAAGAAGCTTGCAAGAGGATTTATAGATAAGTTTAAAAAAATAGATGAGCCTTATGAAAGAAAGACAGCATTAAGAGAATTCTATAGGTTAAGCCCCTGGCAGAAAGTAGAGAAGATAAAATCTGAGACAGGGATAACTCTCTGATCATGCAGGTATACTGAACAATGTTCCCTTTTCACCCCTATATTTTATTGCTAATGGTTCTTCCAGAGTGAAACTATATTTTAGACTGCCAAGTTGCGTATAGAACATGGCCTTTATCTCATTAAGGCAGTATTCTTTTCCTTTTTCTGAAAGCCTGTCTATCCTTGATCTTTCATCTATCAATATATGGGCAAGATTGCCTTCATCAGATCTTAGCTGTTCATCAGGTCTTTTCCTGAAAACAGAGGCTATAGAATCTGAAAGGACATTGCCTGCTTTTCTGCATACTTTTATCCTTTTGTTGTAATCTGCATCTATGTCAAGTTTGCATTCAGCTATTACATAAGGAGCTATAATTTCCTGCTTAAGATATTTAAGGTCTTTTTTGAACTCCCATCGCTCTTTTTTTCTTTGCTGTTTTATCAAGCTCTTTATATATGGATGCACATTTTTAGCTTATATCTTTTTATTTAAAAGATTATGTTTTTTTAGCTTTCTGTGAAGGGTTTCATATCTTAATCTGATATTCCTTGAGGTTTTAGCTATTGTCTTGTATTTTTTTAATGCTTTTTTAAGATAAGCTTTTTCAAACTCGTGTTCTGCTTCCTTCCATGTCATCTCTAAAGCAGGAAGTTCTTTTATTATGTCTCCGCTTAGCTGGCTCACATTTTCATACATTTTCTGGAGTTTTTTTGGCCTTATGATATACCTATAATCGTCAAATGTTTCCCTGAGTATAGAATCTACTGCTTCTTTCTGATAATAATCTGTCTTAAGCATATCTTTTCTTGTCTTGTTTATGTTTATCCCTAATGATTTTACATCCCTGTGGATGGACCTTCTGTTAAGTCCTGTTATCCTTGCTACTGAGCTTATGTTTCCATAATGTGACTGCAGCAGCCTTGTAAGAAACTCTTTCTTGAAAAGCTTTTTTGCTGTCTTAAAATGAACTGACACATCTATCTCATAGCTTATCAGAGGGTTGTTCTCTATCCTGTCTGATATGTCCTCAGAGATCTCTGAAACAGTTATCCCCAGAAACCTGTGCATAGCACTGCCTATCATAGGCTCTACTTTTTTCTTCAGGACATTGTCTAAAGTTTCTTTTTCTGTCATTTTATATCTTCTTTACTATATCCTTCATCTTATTGTTGAATCCTTCTGATATCCAAAAGATACTGGGCTGACTCTTTTGAGTATGAGTAATGATAATCTGCATCTTCTCTTGCAGAGACTGCTGCTCTGAAATCATTAATATATACTGTTTCTAATTTACCCTTATTGTTCAGATCTTCCAGGACAACATTTATTGCAAAATGCCTTCTTTCCTTAAATCCAAGTTTAAACAAAACTGCCCTGGCTGAGTGAAACATAGAATAATAGCACTTAACGATACACCATTTGAAATCTTCATCTTCAAATGCTCTTTCAGAACTTTCAATGTCATAATCAGATTCGGAAAATTCCTTTGTAACTAGTTTTTCATCAGGTTCTATCTTTTCCAATATCCTCTTTTCAATCGCTTGTTTTATATTCATCTTATAGCTATTTTGTCTTTTTCAACTCTTTGGTAAAAAGAAGGGTCTTTTCTGGCAAGTTGCGACCATTCTATGTGATTAAATATCTTAAAGCTTATCTTGCGGCCTAGTTTTTTTGACAGCTTATCTATAGTTTCGATTACATCACCTCTGCTCAATTTTCCTATAAATATCAGGTCTATATCACTATCTTCCAGGTCTTCTCCTCTTGCAGCACTTCCGTATAGATATATCTCTGCATCGATATCCTTGAGAGGTCTTAATTTTAGAAGTGTATCAAGTATCTTGACTTGTTTTACTATGTTATTTTGCATGTTTAGGCTGTATATATTGGATGTCCCTATCTTTTTTATGTTTAATATATTTGATTTTACCAGTTGTCTTATCCATCTGATCAAAGTAGTTTTTGATATTTTTAATGCTTTTTTTATCTCTGTCTGAGAGACTTTTTCTGAAGGATTATCTAAAAAAAACTCAAATATCTTTATCATTTCTTTATTTCCTAATAGTTCACTTATCTGTACCATTTGGTCAATATTAATATACTAATTGGTTCATTTATATAAACCTTTTTATTTTTTTAAGTTATATGATAAAAATGTCTCGGTTATTTAAAAAGGTTATGGTTGAGAAATCAGAATCATCTAACAGCAAAATTTAACTTTTTCTTATTTACTTCATAAATTTTCAATGCATATTCAGCAGCCTTCTGTCCAAGATTAAGATTATTGTTGTAGCGTCTCTTGTTTGGAAGTTTTGGAGAGAATAATCTTTTAAAGAAGTTTATCTTTTTTCTTTCTACATATCTTTCGATCAGTTTCCATCTTGCTTCATTGATGTTGTGTGCCAGAATATGTTCAGGATCTCTTCTTTCAGAGATATGGCTTATGCATGTCTTGTAGAGCCTTCCTGTGAATTGGCCTAATGTAAGATCAACTCCTTGTCCTAAAACTGATTCCTTCTTTTCATTGCTGTCAAAATTAAGTTTTATATCCAAAGAATCATCTTTTTGATCATGAGAATAGTCAAGATAATAAGGAAAATCTCCTACAGGACAGTTAAGAGGAAGCATTATTTCTTTCTTTTCAAAATTTATATCTGCTTCTTTTGCACATTTGATAGAATATCTTTGGTTCATATCAAAAAAGAGAGTATAATTTGTTTTAAAATGTTTTCTTTTTTTGGGGCTAAGAATATTTTTTTTCAAGAGATTATATAAAAAACAAAAGCTTTTTAAACTAGTTATCCCTACCCCTGATATAACCTTAATTCTTAAGGATGATTCTGAATGGGTGATCGATAAAAAATGGAAGAAGAAAAACAAATCAAGACAGGTACAACAACTTTAGGATTGGTCTGCAAAGATGGAATTGTGTTAGCTGCAGACAAGAGAGCAACAGCAGGATATCTTATAGCAGCAAAGAAAGTAGACAAGGTACTAAAGATAACAGATGATATAGCTGTAACAATAGCAGGAACAGTTTCTGATATACAGCTTTTGACAAAGCTGATAAAAGCAGAACTTAAATTGAAAGAACTAAAGACAGGAAAGGTAAATACTGTAAAAGAAGCAACCAATCTGTTAGCAGGAATAGTATATAATAATATAAGAAAGTTCAGCGTGATCCCTGGAATCAGCCATTTTATCGTTGGAGGAAGGGATGCAAAAGGATACCATATATATGATCTAAGCCCTGACGGAGCGATAACTGAGATAGATGATTATGTAAGTTCAGGTTCAGGAAGTATATTAGTGTATGGGCTTTTGGAAACAGTATACAAGAAAGACATGGAGACAAAAGAAGGCATCAAGCTGGCTGTTAAGGGAATAAATGCAGCTATGCAGAGGGATGTCGCTTCTGGAAACGGAATAAATGTCTTCACTGTAACTGACAAAGGTGTTAAAGAAGTAATGAAACAGGAAGTTGAGATGAAACTTGATATTCCTAAATAGAGTTTTATTTTAGCTTAAAATTCTTTGAGAAGAATGGCAGATATAATTAAAGAGATTTTGAAGGAGATGCCTGCTGGCAAGATTTCAGATGCCAGCTTTGAAGGCGCAAATATAGTGCTGTATACAAAAGATGCAGACTTTTTCTTAGACAACAGAGGGATAATCAAGGAAGCTGTTGACAAGTTCAAGAAAAGGATAGAGCTCAGGCCTGATCCTGATATAACTATGGAGCCTGAAAAGGCTGAAAAAGAGATAAAAAAGCTGGTGGGAAAAGATGCTGGCATAGGAAATGTTAATTTCGATCCTCAGAGAAGTATGGTTATAATAGAAGCTGAAAAGCCAGGTCTGGCTATAGGAAAACAAGGAGAGCTCCTGAGGGAGATAAGGGCTAAAACACACTGGGTTCCTTTGGTTAGAAGAACTCCAGCTATAAAAAGCAAGATAATAGACGAGATAAGGGCAGTACTATACAAAGAGTCAGATTACAGGAGGAAATTTCTTGACAAGACCGGACATAGGGTATATGACGGCTGGCTCAGAGAGAAGAAAGAAGAATGGATAAGGATGAGCTTCTTAGGAGGAGCAAGAGAAGTCGGAAGGTCATGCTTGTTTTTGCAGACCCCTGAATCAAGGGTTATGCTTGACTGCGGAGTAAATGTAGCTTCATGGGACAATGCATACCCTTATCTTGAGGTTCCTGAATTCAATATAAAGCAGCTGGACGCTGTTATAATAACCCATTCCCATCTTGACCATATCGGATTTGTACCATATCTTTTCAAGTTTGGCTATAAGGGGCCTGTATATATGACTGCACCTACAAGGGATGTAGGTTCTTTGCTTTTGCTGGATTATATCAAGATAATGAGAGCAGAGGGAAAAGAGCCGATATTTGAGACAGAAGATGTAAAAGAGATGGTAAAGCACACTATCACTCTGGATTATGAGGAAGTTACAGATATCACTCCTGATGTAAGGATAACGATGTACAATTCAGGGCACATACTTGGCTCATCTGAAGTTCATATGCACGTAGGAAATGGCCTTCATAATATAGTCTATACAGGAGATATGAAATACGGAAGGACTGCATTGCTTGAAGCTGCAAATACAAGATTCCCAAGAGTTGAGACGTTGATAATGGAGGCTACATACGGAGGAAAAGATAATGTGCTTCCTCCTCAGAGAGAAGCTGATGATAAGCTTAAAAATGTGATAAAAGAGACAGTAGAGAGGGGAGGGAAGATACTGATGCCTACTCTTGGATCAGGAAGAGCACAGGAAGTTCTGGTGATGATAGAATCAATGGTAAGGAACAAGGAGCTTAAAGAGATTCCAGTCTACATAGACGGAATGGTATGGGACATTACAGCTATACACACTGCTTATCCTGAATTTCTTAATTCCACTGTAAGAAAACAGATATTCCACAAGGACCAAAATCCTTTTTTAAGCCCTATATTCAAAAGGGTTGGAAGCAAGAAAGAGAGAAAGCAGCTTATAGAAGAAAAAGGGCCATGTATAATATTGGCAACTTCAGGTATGCTTGTAGGAGGGCCTTCTGTAGAGTATCTTAAGAATCTGGCTGACAATCCTAAAAATACACTTATCTTTACATGCTATCAGGGAGAAGGATCGCTTGGGCAGAGGATACAGAGAGGACAGAAAGAGCTGATATTCCAGGAAGGCGGAAAGCAGGAGATGACTGAGCTTAAGATGGAAGTGCACAAGCTTGAGATTACAGCGCATTCAGACAGGAGACAGCTGACAAATTTTGTCTACAGATGCAGCCCAAAGCCGAAGAAGGTCATAGTGAATCACGGAGAGAACTCAAGATGTCTGGACCTTGCTTCTTCACTTCATAAGATGAATCGTATAGAGACAAATGCTCCAAGAGACCTGGACAGCATAAGGTTGAAGTAGGATTTCTAATTTTTTTCCTTCATTTTCAGGAAAGATTTATATAGTGGGTATGAGTGCATAGTAAAAAAGAGTTCTAAAAATTGGTGTTAGTATAGGGGGTAGTTTAATGTATCTAAAGGGCGGTTCAATATCCAGGATAATTGTATTTATTTTGTTATTTACAGCTGGGTTTTTTGCTGGTGATGTTATCAGCTATGCAGGGAGTTTTGACAATGTGAAGCCTTTTTCTTTATCTTCAAATGAGGTTAATTCACCGTTTGACCATATAAAGGAAGAGGATATAGATGTGCTTATGGACAAGGTTGTTATCAATGTTGAGAAGCCTACATGGGCAAGGTTTGCTGATACAAATTCAATGGATCCGATAATAGACAAAGGAGCCAATTCTATAGAAGTAAAACCTTTGTCTGAAAAAGATGTGCATATTGGAGATATAGTCTCTTACAATGCAAGGTTTACAGACGGGGTTGTCATACACAGGGTCATTGATATCAAAGAGGATGAAAAAGGGCTGTATTATGTTATGAAAGGGGACAACAATGAGAATGAAGACCCTGAGAGGGTAAGATTTGAACAGCTCAAAGGAGTAGTTATCGCTGTTGTCTATTGAGTGTGCTGTAAACTTTACTTATGTATCTGCTTATCTTTCTGATATCTGTCTTATCTCCAAGTTTTCTTTCTAAGACTGAATTAGGTGATTCTATAGAGTTAAGGAGGACTTTTTCTACATCTTCTTCTTTATGCAGCAGATATCCTTTTATCTCTTCTAAAGGGACTTTTCTTTCTGTCTTGAATTCTGTTTTGTATCTTTCAGGGATTGCAACTATACATGGAACAGAATCTTTTCCTTTCTTTCCTGCAAAATAAAAGCTGTTTTCTATAGCTTCAGAAAGATCATGATAGAACCTGAAACTGTTTATATAATGCATGTCCCCTATATCACCCATAAGATCATAGACTGTAGTTCCTCTGAAGATTGCTTTTTTGACCATATCTTTGTCCATCTTGCCCTGTATTTTATATGCATTTAAAAAGATTATTCTTTTACTCTTTCTTAGTAGTTAAAAACAAAAGCTTTATAAATGATTAATACTATTATCAACTATGAAAAAGGCTGGATTTTTTTTAAAAAACAGTGTACTTTTGTTTGCTTTGGCAGGCTTAAGTGTGTTTTTACTTGGCTGGATGTCAAATTCTTTTGTTTCTGATTATGATAATCTTGAGAAGCCTTTTTATCAGAATATCCTAAGGCCAGGAGTTCCTTTTGAGCAGAAATCCCCTGCAGATCACATAAAAAAGGAGCAGATACATGTTTATGAAGATAAGATAGTCATAGACCTTGAGGGAGCTTCATGGGGAGAATTTACAGATACAAACAGCATGGATCCTTTTATAGATGCAGGGGCAAATTCATTTGAGATAAAGCCGCAGTCAACTGAAGATATAAATGTCGGAGATGTTATATCCTATGTTCCTAAAGATAGAAAAGATATCATAATCCACAGAGTTATAGAGACAGGAGAAGATGAACTAGGATGGTATGCTATAGTCAAAGGAGACAATCTTTCAAGAGCAGACCCTGGAAAAATAAGGTTTGAGCAGATAAAAGGACTGCTTGTAGGGGTCATATATTAAGATGGCATTTGGCAGTAAAAAACAGGAAGAAAAAAATGAAGGCATATATGTTGCTTACATAGGCAAACCTGTGAGAGTACATTCAGCCAACACAAATAACGGGATAAATTATGGCATTGTTGAGCATACTGACTATGATAAGACTCTGCTAAAACTATGTTTGATAGATGAGCCGCTTGATGATAAGCATAACTGCAGATTAGAAGATAAGATTGCCACGACTATAGACACTAAAACTATAACAAAGATGGAGCCTCTAACTGAAGGATATATCGAAAAGTATATAGACTATGTCAATTCAAATCCAGAAAAGAAAGATGGAACAAAAGAAAGATGAAACCGCAAACGCCTTTTGAATTTTTTAAGAAAGCCATGGAATCTGATTCTCAGGAAAGGATGGATGAGATAATAGGCCAGGGACTTAAAGAACTTGAGAAAGATGAGGGGTTTGTATTTCTTCAAAGAGTAAAAAATCTGAAAAAAGATGAAGAGTTTCTGGATAAAAAGCTTGAGGATATAGACAGAGAAGGGATAGAGATAATTACAGAATATGATGATCTCGGCAAGAAGTTCTCTTCGCTTGACTCTAAGAACAGAAAAAAGGCAATGGATTATACTGAATTTTCTTATAAGCTTGCAGATATATATGAGCAGCTTGCTGATGAGTTCCTTGGATTTAAGGGAGATGAAAGAAGCTCAGACATATATCTTATATCTGCAGAAAGAACGATCAAGAGAGCATTAAACTCAAATCACATCTTAGGGGTCACAAACAGTGTATCTGGTTCCACATACAGGCAGACAAAGGCAGACATCGAGAAGATGAAAGATTATTTTTTTCTTAGAAGGCAAAGTCCTTTGACATGGAGATATGAGATGAACATACGCGAATGCAGGAAAGGGATGGAATCTGCAGCAAAAAGAGAAGACTATAATATGGCTGCACTTCTCAAAGAAAGGATAGATTTTCTTAATCATAAAAAGGATGAGCTGTATGAAAGACACAATGACATGATAGGAAAGATTGTCAGCATACCAGAAGCAGTTGGAAAGCTAAGGGTATTTTATGGTGTTATGAAGGAAAAAAGAAAAGCAGAAAAGTTCAACCGCGAGCATGCTGCAGCTCTTGCAGAATATGATAATCTGTGGAAAAAACATGATGCTGCAAACGAAAAATTTGAAAATAACCTTGCAGCTGTTGAGAAGACTATAGAAGATTATGATAATGGGAAGTTTTAGTTAATGTTTCTTTTTTATTGTTTTAATATTTGAATCTTAGAACACTATTGGTTATTAATTAAAAATCATAATCTCTAGGTCAACAAGTTGCCCTGCGATCAGGATTTTCAATCCTAATCTATAACGCTCACTGTGTTCGCTAATCTTACCATCCATGCAAAGGCATAGAATTCTAATCATATCTAAGCTGGGTTCTAATCCTGCTTCATCTAGGTTATAGCTAAAAAACAAAAATTTAAATAATCCTGTTATAAGCTTAGTTTATGGAAGAAGAAGAGCTTGAAAAGTTAAGGAAAGCCGGGAAGATAGCTGCTGAGGCTTTGAAGTATGCAAAGTCATTGATAAAGCCTGGGGCTTCTTTGTTGGATGTTACTAAGAAGGTTGAAGAGAAAATAGTCCAGATGGGAGGAGGTTTTGCTTTTCCTGCTCAGTTCAGCTGTAATGATATAGCTGCCCATTACTGTGCTGAAGCTGATGATGATATAATATTTGATAAACAGCTTGTCTCTGTTGATATAGGTGTTGAGGTTGATGGATTTATAGGGGACAATGCAATGACTGTAGACCTTTCCGGGGAAAATTCTGAATTGGTACAGGCTTCAAGAGATGCTTTGGAGAATGCTTTGAAGCTGATAAAGCCTGGAGCGAAACTTGGAGAGATAGGAAAAGCTATACAGGATGCGATCACTTCAAGAGGTTTTGCACCTGTAAGGAATCTTTCAGGCCATGGATTAGGAGAATATAAGATACATACAAAGCCTACAATCCCAAATTATGATAATGGAGATGAGACTGAATTAAAAGAAGGAGATGTCATAGCTATAGAGCCATTTGCTTCTGCAGGAGCTGGCGTTGTTTATGAGTCAAGCCCTGCTTCTGTGTTTGAGCTTATAGAGAAAAAGCCAGTGAGGAATATGTTTACAAGAAAGATTCTTAAGGAGATAGAGGGATATAAGGATCTGCCTTTTTGCAGGAGATGGCTTGTAGATAAGTTTGGAGAAGCGAAAGTTAATTTTGCTCTTCGCGAGCTTAAGAATATAGGTGTTATAAGAGAGTATCCTCCTTTAGTGGATCAAAGCCATGGGTTAGTTTCACAGGCTGAGAAAAGCCTTATAGTAACTGAAGATGGATGCGAAGTTTTGACTGATTATTAATACTTCTTTAATATCTCTAATATTTCTGCACAGTCTTCGCTTCCAAGAGAAGAATGAATTGTTACTTTACCTTTTTCTGCATAATCGTTGTAATGTTTTGTTATATATCTTTTGAAAGCAGATGAATATGAATCCAATGAGCTGTGGTCCATGCTATGTTTTGTTATGTATTTTTGAACAGCACTGTTTATAGTCTCTTTATTTCTTCCTGCAAAGTTTTTGAACAGGTTGATTTCTTTTGTTGTTAAAGGTTCTATGTTTTCAAGCTTTTGCTGTAGTGTAGCTAATTTTGGTTTCATATTCTTCCTCTTGTTTTTTTAGAAGCTTGCTGAAATTCTTTAGAAATCTGTTTGTGCATATAGAATCCTGATAATTGGCGATATGATTTATTATGACCTCATCTATCAGTTCTTTTGCATCTTCATCTGACATATCCTTTGCCTGCCTATATCTTCCTGAAAGACTTTTATCCTTTCTTGCAGAATCGTACATCAAAGCACTTACTGTTTTTCTTAAAATATCTTTTGAATAAGGATTGTCTTCTATCTCTTTAACTAATGAATTTGTCTCTGCTGGCTCTAATGTAACGCCGTGCAGCTTTTTATCTATTGTTTGATATAATCTCTTGTAGGTCATTATTAATATATAGAACATATATACTATATAAATTTTACTGAAATTTTAGTTAGTTTTATAAACAGAGTTTTATTATAGTTTTTTATGGCACTTGTGGGAATAGTAAATAAATTAGAAAAGGAAAAGATTGAATTAGTTATGAGAGATACAAAGAAAAAGATGATCATAGAAAAGCCCAAAGGAAAAAGAGATCCTATCTATGACAAACTTGAAAAGGATGAAGCTGTCTTTGTACAGGAAAATAAATTAGTGACTTCTTTTAATTCAGGGCAGCAAGATTATTATCTTAGCAATGTGTTTAACAAAGAAAAAATTGGGTTAACATATTACAGAAGAAGAATCTATAATGATTGTGTAGGACAACACTGATTTTAGAAATGTTTTTATATAGTTAGTTGTTCTTTATTGTAAAATACTTAAAAACCGAGGTGTATAAATGATGAAAAAACTAGTTTTAATGTTAAGTTTGATTTTAGTTATGAGTTCTTTTGCTTTTGCAGCTGGAAATGATGTAAATACTGTGTTGTTATTGCACATGGATGGTGATGAAAGTTCATCTGAACATGTTGCTACAGTACTAAGCGGAGATCCAACATTGGATCCAGGTGAGTATAAGTTTACAGGAAGCATGTATTTTGACGGCGACGATTATTTAGAAATACCTGATTCTGATGACTGGAATTTTGATGGAGATAAAACAATTGATTTTTGGGTTAACTTTGATAATACCAACAATCAAGGTATTTTAGGACAGGGTTATGAAACTACAGTAGGTAAAGCATGGTGGTTTGAGTATTGGGGTGAACTTTATTTCTATATCCAGACTGGATCTGGTCAAACTCAGAGAGTTTCATTATCAACAACCGGATTTACTCCTACACCAGGAACATGGTATCATGTAGCTGTAACTTATGATGAAGATACAGATGAATTAACATTATATCTTGATGGTGCTGAAGAAGATTCATTGACGCAGTCATCATTTTATACTGCCTCTGATGATCCTCTTCACATAGGTACTGCAATAGATGTCGGAGGTCCTGCAGGCGACCCGCCACTGGAAGGTATGTTAGATGAACTTAGAATATCAGATACTGTAAGATGGTCTTCAGACTTTTCAGGCAGTCTTCCAAGTTCAGATTATACAGCAGATGGGGATACTGTTCTTCTTTTGAGCTTTGATGGAGATGAAGCAGTTGGTGCTTCAGCTGATCATGACGTGACTTTCTATGGAGATGTTCAGTTTGATGCGACAAATGCGCCTACAGGATTTGAAGGAAGCTATAAGTTTGATGGTACAGGAGATTATCTTGTAATTCCAGATTCAACTGACTTTGATTTCAGCGATGATTTCACAGTTGATATGTGGGTGTATCCGACAACAGTTTCAGAAGATTATCAAGAATTACTTGTAAGGCAAGGAGCGATGCAAATTGAACTGAACTATAATCAAGTAATAGTTTATCTTGATAATAATGGCGGCGGAGCATGGGAAAGTACAATTACATCAACTGGAACATTAAGCGCTAATACATGGGCACACTTGGCAGTTGTAAGAGATGGAAATACAGTTACAATATACAAAGATGGATCAAGTATAGGAAGCGGAAGTTTCACAGGAAGCATTGATTCATCCAATCCAACTTATGTAGGAGCTTATCCAGGACCAAGTGATTATTTTAATGGGGGCATCACACAACTAAGAGAAAAAGATGATGTTGAAATTCCTCCATTAGGAGGGCCGACTGGACCTTATGAAAAAGAACAAGGACCTCAGGGAAATGGAGTTCCAGAGTTCTCATCTATAGGGATGGTTCTTGCACTGCTTATAGCTGGATTAGGAATAGTGTTCGTTATAAAGAAAAAACAATAAATTTTTTTTATTTTTCTTTTTTTATTTTTCTTTTTTTATATTATAACAATCTTTTTCTGTTATTATCATGTCTAACTTGATATCATGCTTTTCAGAAGGAACTTTTTCTATAAGCTGTCTTTCAAAGGCTAAGGCTATCTTCAATGTTCTTTTAGATTTTGAGAAAAGCCGGTCATAAAATCCAGCTCCATAACCTAATCTGTTTCCTTTGAGATCAAATGCTATGCCTGGAGCAATAACAACATCATGTTCTTTTACATCTAATGTTCTTGTATCTCCCAAGGGTTCGTATATGCCCCACCTGCTCTGCTTCAATCTTTTGATGTCTTTGTGAGAGATGTTATAGAGCTCAAGATCCTTGTTTTTTGTTTTAGGCAAAGTCAAAGTCTTGCCAATCTCTAAGATGTCATGGATCATGCCAAAAGTATAGACTTCAGACTGAAAAGATGCATAGCAGTTTATGACTGAATTTTTAGATATTTCTTCAAGAGAAAAAAGATTGTTCTTTATATCTCTGCTTAGGCTTAAAATTTCATCTTCTTCAATATCATCTCTTGAATCTCTTGCTTTTTTCCTAAGCTCTTTTTTTAATGTCATAAAAGATCTAAACTTAATTTTTCTTCTTTTCCTGACTTCATATCTTTTACTGAGAACAGTCCTGCTTTAAGCTCATCTCCTCCTATGAATATTACTTTTTTTGCATTTAGAGAATTTGCATATTTCATCTGATTTCCTACATTTCTTTCATTTAAGTCATATTCAACCTTGTATCTTTTCCTTAGCTGCTTTATGATCTCTAATGATTTTTCTTTTGTATCTCCTATCATGACTACAAAATAATCAGGGGCTATGTCTGCTGCGGGAAGAAGGTCTTTTTCTTTTAACAATAATGAAAGAGTGGAGTAGCCCATGCCGAAGCCAGTTGCTGGAGTGGATGCCCCGTCATAAAGCTCGACAAGATTGTCATATCTTCCACCTCCTGCTAATGCTCTGAACTTCTCCTGCTTATCAAATATCTCAAATACTGTCCCTGTATAATAAGCTAAGCCTCTAGCGACAGAGATGTCAAACTTGAAATATCTCTTGTCTATCATGGATGTCACTGCTTTAAGCTCTTCAAGCCCTTCTTTAGCCATCTTGTTAAGCTTAAGCTTTTCAATATCCTCTAATGTTTTGCATTTTAGGATGTCTCTTATTTTATTGTAGTCTGCCTTTATCCTGCTGAGCTCCTTCTTAAACTCTTCGGGAGTTATTTTTGGAGATTTATCTATAATTCTTACAAGCTCTTCAAGCTTGTCTTCTTTTACTATAGACAATAACAAGCCCTGCAATAATTTCCTGTTGTTTATCTTAACAAAGAAATCTTTATCTGTTAATCCTAATTTTTTTAAGCACTGTATTGCTAAGTTTATGACTTCTGCATCTGAGTTCGGATTCTCAGAGCCAAAGAGTTCAACAGAAAGCTGATAGAACTCCCTTAATCTTCCTGCCTGAGGCCTTTCATAACGCCACATCCTGTTTAAAGCATACCATTTTACAGGCTTTGCTATTGATTTCTGCTTTTCAAGGAACATACGGGTTATTGGAACTGTTAGATCAAACCTCAATCCAAATTTTTCGTCTCCTTTCTGCTCCAAAGTAAAGATTTGCGTCAATATTTCCTGTCCTGATTTTTTAGTCAATAAGTCTAGAGTTTCAAAAGCAGGGCTTTCAACTTCCTGAAAATTGAATGATCTTGCTGTTTTTCTTAATACAGAGAATATCTGCTCTCTTATAGAATAATCTTCAGGATATAAATCTGATGTTCCTGTTGGTTTTTGGAATGATTCTTTGATTTCTTTCTGTATCTGTTGTTTAACTTTTTCTGCTTCTTTGAGTTCTAATTTTCCGCCTGCTCCTGTTATTAATCTTCTGACTGCATCCCTTACGCATTCTGAAGAATTTGGATAGATTCCTTTATCTACTAATGATTTTATCTGTTCTACAAGTCCTTCTGTGAGTCTTATTTGTATTGTTTGCATTACCATTGTAATGTATTTGTAATGTAATTAGTATATAAAACTTATGGTTTTTTTGTTTTATTTGGATATTCGCAATATTTCTTTATGGGGCATTTCCAGCATAATGGAGTTATAGGCCTGCAGATAGACTGGCCGTGGATGACCATGACTTCGTTGAATATTAACCAATATTTTTTCGGAAGAGTTTTTTCCAAAACTTTCATTGTTTTTTCTGGAGTAGTTGTTTTTACTATGCCTATCCTGTTTGATATCCTATGGCAATGGGTGTCTATAGGTAGGGCTTGCTTATTGAAGGCATATACCAAAACGCAGCCAGCTACTTTATAGCCTACACCTGGAAGCTGTAGAAGTTCCTGCATTGTGTCAGGGACTTTTGAATTGTATTTTTTAATCAAAATGTTTGCTGTCTTTAAGATGTATTTTGTCTTTTGGTTATAGTAGACTGTACGTTTTATTATTTTCTTAATATCAGTTGGATCAGCTTTTGCTAATGATTTTAATGTGGGATATTTTTTGAAGAGTTCTTTTGAAACAGGGATAGTTGCCTTGTCGTTTGCCCTTGCACTTAGTATAGTTGCTATCAATATCTTCCATGGAGTTTTTTTCCTGAACTGGCCCAGCATGCTTATTCCCTGCTGTTTTGCCAGGGTTTTTAGGATCTTGTCTATAATTTTAATTTTCATTTTGTATAGTATCGGTTTATGTGGAATTTAGCCGATACCGATATTAATAAGATTTAAATAGTAATATAAAAACCTATCTTATATGGATGTGGTCCCTTATCTTAAAAAGATAGAAAAGTTTGGCAAGGATAATTTCATGTTCAATATATCAAGGGAAACTGCTGAATTTTTGTCTATACTGAGCAGGTTAAAAAATCCTAAAAAGATATTAGAAGTCGGAACTTCAAACGGCTATTCTACAATATGGCTGGCTAAAAGTTGTGATGCTATGATCTGGACGATTGAGATATTAGAGAAGAAATATCCTCTGGCTGTTGAGAATTTTAAGAATCTAAAATTAGACAAAAGGATCAATGCTATACATGGAGATGCTATTTTGGAAATTCCTAAACTAAAAGGAAAGTTTGATCTTGTTTTTTTGGATGCTGTGAAGAAGGATTATATCAAATATATTGGATTGATAGAACCTTTATTGGCTAAAGATGCTTTAATTATTGCTGATAATATTGTCTCTCATAAAAAAAGAGCAAGAGAATATATTGATTATATGAACAAGAATTATTTTTCAAGTATTATAGATATTGGACAGGGATTGATGGTTAGTTTAAAACATCATCTTTAAAAATATTGAAAACTATATCTTCTTATGGGAAAAGATCTGGTAACATATATCTTATTGGTATGGAACATTTTTATCAAGGAGTTAAGGCTGACTACAATACAGGAAAACCTGTCATCAAAAAGGATGATGATGTAAAGGTTGAAGAAAGCCTCTATGATGCGCAAGAAAAAATATACTGCCTTCTTGAAGACCTTATAATAAAAAAAGATCTTAAACTGATCATAGAGGAGGGCCTTGGACCTGATGAGCTTAGATTTAAAGAAGAATGGATGAAAAAGCAGAGTAATCTTAAAAAGAAAGGCATAAAAAATTATTGTTAAAGGATCCAAATGAAACAGGGTATACTGCTATAGAGACATTTATGCCTGATGCATGCAGAGTTTTTGGAGTTGATGATAGTAAAGAGATGAAGCAGCTGAACAACATAAAAAAGGAAGTTCTGGAAACTGCACTGAAATATATCCCTAAAAAAGAGGATCTTTTGGATACGGTAAAAGTAAGAGATCATGACAAGGCTGTAGAGATGATCTATGAAAAAAGAAGGAAATTAAATGATGATAGAAGCAGAATATATCTTAAAAAAGGAATAGAAAAAGCTGATTCTTTGGATGAAAAAAATCTTGCTATAGTCATAGGAGCGGCCCATCTAAAACTTATGGCTGAAGAATATAAGGGAAAAAGAAGGCTATATGTTATAAATACTTGTTCTTATAAAAAAAGACGTTAGAAAGGCTGTAATGCATGAATTTAAGTATATGAATTGTTAAATCCTGGCTTTAGAATACTTTTTACTACTCTTTAGTTGTTACAAACCGAAAGATTTATAAAGGGGTAATACTTTTTCATACTTGATATGAAACAAAGGATAACAATATCTGTTGAAGAAGACATGATCATAAATTTAAGAAGATTCATGATAGATAATCCGATATTTAGAAACAAGTCTCATGCTGTTGAATATGCTATAGGAAAATTGATTAAAGATAAGAGGGTAAAAAATGATCTCAGATGAAAAAAAAGGCATTTTTGAAAAGCTTAACTATAAAGCTATAGCATGGCTTATTGCCGGAACAGCTATGTTTTCTCCTGGGTGCGGCAGCGGAGGAAACAATAATGATGATCCTGTAATCAGTACCCAAGAAAAAACTTCTTTAAATGATCCTGTCAGCCCCAGATGGGATGAATGCAAGACAAGAGAAGAAAAAGAAGCCTTCATAAAGAAGATATTTAAAGATGATCCTATAGATTCGAGAGACTATGATGAAAATTTTAAATGCTGGCATTTTGCCACTTCTATGTTTGCAAATTATAACAATAACTCAAGTGAAAAATGGATCAATATTGCAAAAGACGGAAACTGTGATCTTTATGATGCCCATGAATCAAGAAAATTTCCTATAAATCTAGCAGGCACTTCAAAAAAAGAATCTGCACATTCAATAAATAGTGTTTTGGTTGGAGATGACCCAACAGATTTTAATGATTATGTGTTCATAGAACCCCAATCAGATGATATCATAAGCATAGGAAGCTGGCAGATCCCTGAAACTTGCTTTATAGATATTGTTACAGGATCGGAAAATCCGATAAGATATATAAACGATCCAAGATATAGTGGAGACTGTAAGAAAGATGCTTCTTTTGTGATAAAGGATGGAAAGGCGGAATTTTTACCTGTAGGTGAACTTTACAGATATCTGCACAATTCAGTTGCATCTGGCAAATCATTTGCAGATATTAAAGATATGGAAGATGAAATGTTTGCAACCCATTATGATCTGAATGGAATAGATCTATTTTTTGTCCCTGATGTTTTTCAAGATGTCAAAGCTCTTTACAATACATGGTTGTATGCATCTGATTTTGGCCACAGGAGTCTTGAAGAAAATATCAATATGATCCTAGATGCTCAGTCTGAAGAAGGGGATTGTTTTAACAGATCGATAACAAAAGCATATCTGAACAATATTATGGAAAACCCAGATTACAGAGATGGTTCTGCAAGGACTCTTGAAGAGATATCAAAAGATGAGATGATTGAAATATTGAACATAAGGGGAAAGAATGCTGAGGAACAAAACTTATACAAAAACATACTTGAAACATGGGACTCTGATGACATGATATGGGATTATCTTGATAATGAAGCTTCTAAAGCGCAATTCTTCCATTTCATGACGCGTTATCTTAAACCTCACATCAATGAGGGTTCAGAAGTGAATGAAACAGATATGGAGGGGCTGTTCAATCCAGGGGCTGATTCTTCTGTACCTGGTAAATACAGGATGCCGATAAAAAACAAAGAATATGAGGATAATGTAAAAATGGCGCTGGAACTGGAAAAAGATATATTTTTTGAAAATAAAGGAAAAGAAAACTTTATCCCTGAAAGAGCATATGAAAAATAAAAACTATGAAAAGGTGATATGATATGGATGTCCAAGGAATACCTAAGGATATATCAGGAATATTTTTTGAACTCATACATTGTATGAGACTGGATGAGGCTGATTTTAGAATGTTCTATGAAGGAGGGATTGAGCTTTTAGATGAAGGAAGATTAGATGATGCTTATAAGATACTTGACTATACAAGAGACTGTTCAAAAGGCATAGACCAAAGATTAAATGATTATTCTACGATGTACAGCAGTTTTGCCAAAGGATTTATCCAGAAAAGGAATAATATGGAGATTGAAAGAAGCTTAAAAGACAAGATAGCTGATTCTGTCCATAAATGCCTTAGAAAATACAAAGATGATTCACTTGAGCAGGATATAGAGACAATGTCAGCAAATCTTGGAATCCATGAATATATCACCAAAAAGATCGGCACAAGAGAATAGACCATCAGCTTTATAAATGACTTTTTATTACATATTACATGAGTATCATAAAATTAGGTGATTTCAGGCTTGCTCCTGAAACAAAGGACTTAGCAGAGTTCTCTGAAGAACTTGCCAGAGAAGACAGGTATAAAGTCTTCTTTCCTAACAAACAGGACAGCCTTCCATGTACAAGAGAGGAAGTTGATTCATTCTATGAACAGGGGCTTGTTGCAGATGAAAGTGAGCTCAGAGAGAGATATGAAAGACAGAACAGATTCTACGGACTGCAGAAGCCTATCGCTGCAGATATAAGAAAAGATTCCTTAGAAAGGTTCCTTAGGACTGAGGTAAATGCTTCATTAAATGTCCTGAAGAAAGAGCTTTCACCAGAAGAGTTTAGGGTACATGATGAAAAGAAAAAATACAACATATTCCTTGATAAGATATATGAATCAAAGCCTTGTTTTCTTGATCCAAGAGAAGAGCTTCTTAAAACATTTGAAGATCTTAATATAATAAGGCCAAAATATTTCAGGCCGTCAGAGTATAATATTTCTTCAAGAAAAGGATTTTTTAAGATATTGAATATGGTTTGCCCAGTTAAACAGTATAACGGACTTGAAATATTAAGAAAAAATATCTAAGCTGCCTGAAGCGCCTGTCTCTGCCTTACATAACCTGTTTCTGTCTTTTCTTTAAGTTCTTTGTAATAAGCAACCTTGTTTTTCATTGCCTTTAGCCTGAACCTGTTCTTTTCATAGAATTCAATAAGCTTATTTATGTCATCCAGAAGGTTTTTTGTCTTTTTTACCATGTCTGCTCTTTTTTTTCTTAGTTTTCTTTTCAATGAAGCTATCTCCATGGATATCACATTTTGTTTTGATTCAGGCGGGAAGGGACCAAAAATAAGAAATTTTTTTCTTGTCTTTTTCTTTTCTGCTGCTTCTATTGCAGCCATTATGTTCCTTTCTTCAGACTTAAGGTCTTTGATCTCTGTCTGCTTCCTGTCGATAACCTTCTCGATATTCAAGAATATCTCTTTGTATTTGTCCATAGCGATAAAGAAACACAGCTAATATAAAAATACTTCTATTATAAAAAAGAAAATAAAAAGAAAAATATCAATAAGATATCAGGACTTCTACATCCTTGCCAAAGAATGATTTCAGGTCATCAAAGATCGGCTGTTTGATGAATGTCTTTGGAGGTATGTCTATCTTTGCAAGGGCTTTTTCCATCTCTTCCAGGCTTGAGCTTTTTGGAGTGCCTAAGCTTCCATCCTGCTGGATCTTTGCCTTGGAGATATCTTTGTCCTCCTGGTCGATATCATGGATTATGAACGCTTCCTTTCCAAGAAGTATCACTTCTCCATATTTGTTTCCATGCTTGACACGGATCCTTGCCTTTTCAAGCTCACGGCCTCTTTTTCTCTGAAGATACTCCACCATGTATTTCATCAAAGCGCTTGAGTTTTTTCTTGTCTTCTCTATCTCGTGCTTTGTCAGCTTATTATCGTCATAATCTTTTTTGGCCTTGACTATATCCCTGAGTATTCTCAGGAACTTATCTGGAACCTTTCCAAGGTCGACTAGAGCTTCCTTGAACATTTTTATGATGCTTTTTTCTGAGACCCTTTCTATGCCTTCAGCTTTCAGGACATCCCTTATGACTGTGATTATGGAATCATGGATATGAACTACAGATTCCTCCTCTTTCATCTTTTCTATCTGGGAGAAGAGCCTTTTTATCCTTTTAAGGTATTTGCCTGACTGCTTAAGAAGCGTGTCTATCTCTTTTCCGGAAACTTCTTTCTTTGTTCCGTGCTCAAGATCCTTTCTCAAGTTAATCGCTTTCTCAAGTGTCTTTACATAGCTCTCTTCAAGAAGGCTTTCTTTCTTGACAAAGATATTCCTTAATGCTTCTGGAGTCTCTCTTGGTGTTGGCGGAGGAAGTCCGTAAAGCATCAGAGCTGCCTGTGAAGGAGTCAACAATGCATAATATATGTCTTCCATGCCTATGTCTTTTATCTTGTCCTGGACCCTCTTGAGCATCTGTTCTCCGCCTCCCATGAACATATCTATTGCTTCGGGAGAAGGCTTTATCTTTCCCATCTTCAGAAGCTGTTTCCATGGCATGAACACTCCTCTGTCATAGAAAGGAACCCCATCTCTTAGAAGCGTGAAGATAATAGGATTTGCTTCTTTCAATGAATCCCAGAAGTCTGTAAGTATATACACCTGGATGTTAAGCTTATTTTTTATTCCTGTCATCTCTCCTGCTTCTATACCCATCCCGATTATGATGGATCTTAGCTTGTCTTTAAGCTCTGCTCTTGTCATCTTCTTGACATCTGTATCATCTATAACAACCCAAACATCTATGTCAGAACTAGGGGTTGCCCTTCCTTGAGTCAGGGAACCAGCCAGAACATATGAAACTATATATTTCTCAAATTTCTTCAGGACCATGGTCTTATGGATCTCAGCGATCTTTATAGCTGAAAGCATGCCAGTATCATATACGGGAGCTGACATAGCTATCATCTGAAGCAGCTCGTCTTTTCCGTCATAGCATGACTGCCAGAGTTCTGTCAAAAGCAGTGTGTCTGGAGCAAGATTCTCATCTGTCTCCTTTGCTATCTCTTTTATTATAGTGGATAATTTTTCCTTTAGCTCCTGCTTGGACATCTTTGTGGGTTCTGTATCATCTACAAGAACAAGTACGCGTATCTTTTCTTCAGGAGATTTTTCCTTCTTCTCTTCCTGTTTTGGAGGAGGCATCAAAGCTACTCCAACAATATATTTTTCAAATTTTTCAGTTACTTTTTTTGAAAATTTGTCTAATTTTGATTTTATCTTCTTTAGCTTTTCTTTTGTCTCTGCAGGAAGCTTTTCTGCCTGCTCTGCAGCTGGTTTTTTTGGTTCTTTCTTTGGTTCTTTTTTGGATTCTTTAGCCATTGTGATACCTCCTATATGACATTTTTGTCTCTTGTCTATTTATAAATCTTTTGAATTTAAAAAGAAACATATATTGCATGATATACTTTTGAGACAAAAAAGTCATAAAATTAGATTGTTCTGTTTGGCGTGTCGATTATAGGAGACTTTTTGCTGCTTTTTTCAGGATCAAGATCAGGTGTATCATAGCCTGCATCATAAGGGGCAAGGTCATCCTGTTTATCATACTGCTCCATAGTTTTATTGATCCCTTCCTGAAGCTTTAATTTCATATAATCATCTCCTGATACAGCATCATATTCATCTTCTTTTACATCCAATCCGCTTGCATTTAGTGGAATAAAGTTTCCGTCTTCTGTTGGAAGACAGTGGACTCCATTAACGTCAACAACAGGAAACTTTCCAGACTTTATCGCTTCTTCAATCTTATCTTCATTATATTCCTTAGGAGATACAGGGTCATAATCTGCATTTTCCTTTAGCTCGTCTCCTGTTTTTATCTTGTTTCCTCCAAGGTCAATATATTCATTTCCTTCATCATCTACAAAGACAGGAGTGCTTCCATCTTCTATTGAATTGTAAAGCCTGTCTTTGATAGTATCGGGAATGTCATCGGTTGTCTTTAGCTTGTCTTCTAAAGGTTCTGCATCTATGCCAAATATGTCAGCAATATCCTGTTTTGTTTTTTTGTTTGCCTTGTAATCCTTATCTTTGACATAAGCAGTTTCAAAATCAGCCATGTCACCCTGAGAGAGTATGCCTTCTTTGTATGTTCTGACCCACATATTGAATGCTTTTTTATGTTCAAGATCCTTTTTCCTTTGGAAGTTCTTAGGCATATATAATTCAGCCATGGTCTGATAATCTTCAGCTTTTAGGTTTCCCTCTGCAGTATGATCAAAAAGCCTATTCTGGTATCTTTG
Organism: Candidatus Woesearchaeota archaeon; assembly: GCA_014729675.1. Taxonomy (GTDB): domain Archaea; phylum Nanobdellota; class Nanobdellia; order Woesearchaeales; family WJKL01; genus WJJM01. The sequence continues at coordinate 40,995 of WJJM01000016.1, forward strand.
GTTAAGGTTAGATGAGCTTTCTTCTGAAAGCGCATTAGCTAAAGAAGTTACAGAATCTATATCTTTTATCTTTTTTTCAGCAGCTGCCTTATATATGCTGCCCATATCAAGTCCGTAGACCGCCTGCAGAGCTATATCCCTGAAAAAATCCCTGTCTTCTTCATTATCTATGTGGTCTATGCTTCCTCCAAGAACATCAAGAGCTTTGTCCCCAATGCCTGCATAAGCTGAATCCACAAATCCTTTTTTAGATATTATCTTTCTGCCTTTGGCGATGCCTGCTGCTGCTGATCTTATTATGTCTGAAAGCTCGTCCTGTCTGTTCTCTATCTCTTTGAACATTACCCCTATGTTCCTCCTCAAAAGCTCATCTTTTTCAGCAAAAGAAATGCCATTGTAATCGAGTCTCATCTTTCCGTCAAGAAGCCAGTATTTAGGGTCTTGTTTCAGGTTGTCTTCAAATTTTTGCTTGTTTGATTCTGACAGGATGGTCTCATTCCTGTCTTTAGTATTCACTTTTTTGCCTTTATAGTCAAGCTCAAATTCTTTAGTCAGTACAACATCTGAAAGTCCCTCGATGGATGATCTTATCTCATATCTGAAAAGCTTTTTTAGGTTGTTGTCTGCATCGATCTCTGCAGTCATGAAAGAAGGTGCAAAATTATTGTTATGGTTGCTTCCTGCTGCTCCGGGACTGACCAGGAAGCTGTCCAGCTCTTTATCATACTTTACTCCTCCGCTTGTATGTCTGTGGCCGTTTATAAGTACTTTAGGAGTATCTAATCCTGCCTTTTTTCTTTTTAGGATCATATCTTTAAGATTCTCTACAGCATTTTCTTTTACAACATTTTCTCCGTCTGT
>WJJM01000017.1 GCA_014729675.1 Candidatus Woesearchaeota archaeon
AGTTTGTATTCCAGCTGAAAGAATTCCCAGAAGCGACAACTATTCCATCTATATATATCAGATAGCTTGAGATATCATCGTCAGCATCTGAAGCACTAAAATTAACATTCAAAAGCTCTCCCTCATCTAAAGAAGCAGGAACATTCACCTCAGTTATATTAGGAAGCCGGTTGACATTATTAATATTAACAGTTCTTGTCTCAATATCACTATAGCCGTCTTCATCCACAACATAAAAACTAAATTCATATTCTCCAGCATCATCATAATCTGTATCCCATGAATATGAGCTGCTGTCAGCAACAACAGTCCCGTTCCTTGATATCTGATAGCTGTCTATATTATCGTCATTATCTTCTGCGCTAAAACTGACATCAAGGACATCGGCTTCATCAACATCTTCAGCAGTTATGCTGGTTATGTTTGGTTTTGACCTGATTGTTATATCTATACTGTCAAAAGTTACCCTTCCATTGACATCTTTTGCAGCTCCCTGTACAGTATAATTTCCTATAGTATTTACAAGAACAGTCCATGTATATATGCAGCTTAGATCGTCACTGCACTGATGATAATGATAGTCGGTTTCATGATCAAAAACCCTGTATCCTGTCTTTTCCAGGCCAGTATCATCAGCTGCATCTATGGTTACAGTAAAGTAATCAGTTGTAGTAGCTATAGTCTGGTTGACCTCAAGAGTGATATTAGGATTCTCATTAGCATAAGCACTTGCAGCCACAATCAGGATCATAAATAATAATATCAGCCTTTTCATCAGAAGTCCCCCATCAGATATTCATCAGCCTGATCTATTATGTTTTTCCCTATGTTCTTTCTTAAGACATATTTTCCGTCATTGTCTCCATTAACATCTGACTCTATCCTTGCTGTTGTGCTTATCTCTATATATAGGCTGTCTGAATCCACAGTTCCGTCTGTTTTCTTATACCATCCAAAATTAACATTTGCAGAATCCTTGACAGCGTCTATAAATCCATTTTCTAATGTTCCCGGATTCTGGGATTCTATTGTTTCAAGAAGATCCTCAAGCATGTTCTTGCTCAGTTTTATATTATGATCATCAGGGATAGCTGTATCATCGGCTATATCTCCGTATTCGCTCAGCTCAGGAGTATTATATGCAAGAACAGTCCATGTTTCAGTGTCTGAATTGACATAGTTTGTATTGCTGGGAATTCCTGTAACACTGAATTGATAGCTGTCCCCGCTTGCTCCCTGTGCATAATCAGGTGTCCAGGTTATTACATAAGTATTGTTGTCTGTCTGCTGTGCCGTAACTCCAGCAGGGGCATCATTAAGCTGGAATGTCATGGCTCCTTCTAATGGATCATCCATGTTTATTGCTGCAGTATATGCATCCCCCTCTGTGGCAGTAGAAGGTATGCTTGACTCATCGATATCAAGAAGATTTGCATCTCCTTCTATTATAGATGCAATCCCGCTGGTCGCTTCTGTTGTTTCCTTTCCATCGCTTACAGTCACATTATATCTCCATTGCTCTCCTCCTGAAAGACTGGCAGCAGGGATCTCCGGAAGATTGTCAAATTCTGCAGCATCTTCCCATGAGCCAGTATCATCATTATATTTCTGCCAGTTTATTTCAAAACTAAGAGCATCACCGTCTGCATCTGAGGCACTTACGCCAGCCATAAGATCCCTTAATGTAGAAAATAAGTTTTCATTTGCCTGTATATCTTCATATACTGCTCCATTATTGTCAAGAGTGACCTCAGGAGCATTTGTTCCATAGCTTGCTATCTTTGCTTCAACAGCAGGCTTATTGTTTACAGGCTCCTCTGTTTTTGAATCTCCGCCTCCGCTTCCGCCGCATCCTGCAGCTAGTGAGGCCATAAGAATATAAGGCATAGCTTCTCTTTTTGAAAAATCAATCACTCTAGAACCAACACTATACAATCTTCTGATAATACTATCAATACTCATAAACCTACCCCCATAACTCCTTTAAAATCTGCTTGATATATAAATATTTCTATTTTACACCTATTTAATAGTAGTAAAGAAAAGATATCCTGATAGCAGATTTACCTATATAGGTTAATTCTGCAAACACAACCTTTCTAAAAAAACTATTTAAACTTCTCATAACTCTTTTCTAAAGCAGAAATAGCAGGCAGTTCCTCTCCTTCCAGAAATTTAAGCGCAGCCCCTCCTCCTGTGCTTACCCAAGTCATTTTATCTCCAAGACCAAGATCGTCAACAGCAGCTGCAGTGTCTCCTCCACCTGTAACAACATCTGCATCCATCTCAGCAAGAAACTTCGCAACTTCAGCAGTGCCTTTCTTAAAAGCACCAATCTCAGCAACCCCCATTGTTCCGTTCCAGAATACAGTCTTTGCTTTTTCAAGCTCTTTCCTGAATATATCTATAGTTTTCTCCCCTATATCAAGGCACATCATCTCTGCAGGGATGGAATCAACATCAACTTCCTTTGTTTCAGCTCCCTCTTCAACTTCTTCAGCGCAGACAACATCCGCCGGAATAATTATCTTATCATCTTTAAGCAGTTCTCTGGCCAGTTCCAGCTTATCCTCTTCGAAAACACTTTTTCCTATATCTTTTCCCAGGGCTTTCAAAAATGTATTTGCCATCGCGCCTCCGATCAGCAGTTTGTCCACTTTTCTAAGCAAAGCCTTTATCACAGTTATCTTATCACTAACCTTCTTCCCCCCCATCACAGCCATAAAAGGCTTCTCAGGATCATTAAGCTTTCCAAGCTCTTCCAGCTCTTTCTCTACCAGCTTTCCTGCAGCAGAAGGAAGATGTTCAGCAACCCCATAAACAGATGCATGCTTCCTGTGGCATGTTCCGAAAGCATCATTCACATAAAAGTCAGCAAGAGAAGCAAGGCTCTTTGCAAACTCTGGAGCATTTTCTTTCTCTTCTTCATGAAATCTGAGGTTTTCCAGCAGCAAAACATCTCCTGGCTTAAGTTCTTCAGCATCTTTTTCAGTCTCTTCTCCTATGCAGTCATCAGAAAAACATATTTTCTGGCCAAGAACCTTTTCAACAGCACTTACAACCTGATTCATGCTCAGCTCTTTTGCATATTTTCCCTTAGGCTTCCCCAGATGAGACATCAGGATAACAGCAGCCTTTTTCTCAAGAAGATACCTGATAGTAGGCATAGCCGCCCTTATCCTCTTGTCATCAGCAACTTTTCCTTCAGAAAGAGGAACATTGAAATCAACCCTTACAAGAACTTTCTTGCCTTCAACATCCAGCTCTTCAACTGAAAACATTTTATTGTATTGTCCAGCCGCCGTCTACAGCGATAGTTTGTCCTGTAACATAATCAGATTCAGCAGAAGCAAGATAGACAGCCAGCCTGCCGATATCTTTTGGCTTTCCCACATTTCCAAGCGGGACACCTGCCAATGTTTGTCTTAACAGCTTCTTGTCTTTTTTGAGAAAATCAGTCATAGGCGTGTCTATCACACCAGGAGCTATCGCATTAACGTTTATTTTAGGAGCAAGCTCAAGAGCGTTTTCTCTTGTCATATTCACAACCCCTCCCTTTGATGCGCAGTAGGCAGGAGCATTCAGATATCCCACCAGTCCTGCTATTGATGCTATGTTTATTATCTTTCCTTTCTTCATACGCTTTGAAGCAGCTTTTGTGCAAAGGAATACTCCTTTAAGGTTCACATCTATTATCTTGTCCCAGTCTTCTTCGCTTAGCTCTTTCATGGGTTTCTGGACAAATATCCCTGCATTATTCACAAGTATGTCTATCTTCTTAAGCTTCTTTACTGCAGCATCCATCAGCTTGTTAACATCATCTCTGCTGGAAACATTGCATTCAATCCCTATAGCCCTAACATTGTATCTCTTTGCTATATTCTTTGCTGTCTTGTCGCAGTCTTTCTGTTTTATGTCAGAGATAACTATGTTGGCTCCCTGCTCAGCAAGGGCTTCAGCAATACCTTTGCCTATCCCTCTTCTTGAGCCTGTTATAACAGCAACCTTCCCTTTTAGATTGAACATCATTTTCTCATCATAACCTTAATCATGTCTATCATCCTGTTGGAGTAGCCCCATTCATTGTCATACCATCCAAGAACCTTGACAAAGTTTCCTTTTCCTCCGAGGACTGTAGTTTTCAGAGAATCAAATATGCATGAATGAGGATTCTGGATTATATCCCTGCTGACAAGAGGCTCTTCACTGTACTCCAATACGCCTTTCATCTTTCCTTCAGCAGCATCCCTGAAAAGCTTGTTTATCTCCTCATCATTTGTCTCCTTGTCCAGCTCCACCACAAAATCACTTATGCTTCCGCAGACAACAGGAACTCTCATAGCCATCCCGTCAAGGCAGCCTTTTAGCTCAGGGATTACAGCCTCTACAGCACTGGCTGCCCCTGTTGTTGTAGGTATTATGTTCTCTGCAGCAGCCCTTGATCTTCTCAGATCTTTATGAGGCCCGTCAACAATATTCTGTGTTGAAGTATATGCATGTATTGTAGTCAACAGCCCTTTCTTTATACCAAACCTGTCATGAAGCAGCTTCACCATAGGGGCTAAGCAGTTTGTAGTGCATGATGCGTTTGATATTATATCTTCTCCATCATATTCCTTGTCATTCACTCCAAGAACAAATGTATTGATATCAGGAGATTTTGCAGGCGCGCTTAACAGCACTTTCTTTGCCCCTGCCTTTATATGTTTTTCAGCATCTTCTCTTTTTCTGAATATTCCTGTAGACTCAACCACAACATCAACCTTTAGATCTTTCCACGGAAGGTTTGCAGGATCTTTCTCAGCTAAAGACTCTATCTTCTTGTTGTTTATTATGAGCTGGCTGTCTGTAGCTTTCACAGTTCCGTCAAATTTTCCATATACTGAATCATACTTCAACAAGTGAGCCAATGTATCATTATCAGTAAGATCATTGACTGCAACAAACTCTATATCTTTATCATCTAATCCTGCTTTGAGAACCATCCTCCCTATCCTTCCAAAACCGTTGATTGCAACTTTTATTTTTGCCATATTATAATCACCTTTTTATTTTGATACTTTTGCTTATTCATTCTCTGTTTAAATACTTTTCTATGCTTTATTGTTTCATGATCTTAAAGAGTTAAATTCCATATCTAAGTCAGAATTTAGTCTATATTATTGAAAGCCTGCCTTGCGATTAGAATCCTTTCAATCCTAATCTATGGCACTCACAGCTTCGCTGTTCGTGCACAGTCTCACTTCGCAGCTAAGCTGAGTTCTGGTTCCTAATCTAATCTTCTGCTCTCTCAGCCAAGTCAACTTAGAACTCAATGACCTTACACTAAATCCAATCTTAGTGAAGCACAGAGCACTAAAACTTGGGTGGGAAAAAGAAAGATAGCTCTATACCAAAAGGGAGGAACAAACCTGCAGATAGGCAGCTTCTTTGGCTATAGTAGCGAGCAAAGCGAGCGTTATAAGAAAAAGATTGAATAATCTTATTCGCAAGGCAGTTTTTCCTGACTTAGAAATAATTATTTTTGAATCATTATTGCAGGGCAGCTAAGCTGACTTAGAGATTAGAATCGAATTATTTTTAATACTAAAATATATTATACTGTAGCTTTGCTGACCTAGAGATCAAGATTGGATTTCATTTTTTAAAGCACTATAAAAAGACAACTATCATATTGAAATAAAGTTTATTTTTAATGATCTACAATGTACTTTTCCTTATTTAAAGAAAAAAAACACAATCCCAAAACAAAAATATTTTAAACAATAAAGAAAATAGCTAAGATATGCAATACAAGCCCATGCTTAAATACTTGCTGCCTTTTGCAGCATACATGTTTGTACCATTTATAGCAGGCTTGTTCTTAGCTGACCAGTATCTAAGCTATACTTTGAAAGTTTTGATAACAGGAGGATTTCTGCTTTATTATATAAAAGATTACAGAGAGCTTAAATTCAGGCTTGATTTTTTGGCTATAGCTCTTGGAATAATCATATTCATAATATGGATAGGTCTTGAAGGCATTTATCCTCTTCTTTCAATCTCCTCTTTCAACCCTTACAATCTTTCAAATGTTCTTGTGATTCCTATGATCGTGATAAGGCTTATAGGGGCAGTATTCATAGCTTCATTTGTTGAAGAACTCTTCATAAGAAGTTTTTTGATAAGGTTTTTCATAGATACTGATTTTGAAAAGGTACCCATAGGAAAATATACATTCTTTTCTTTTGCAGTAACAGTCCTTTTCTTCGGCCTGTCCCACAACAGATGGCTTCCAGGCCTGATAACAGGAGCCATCCTCACCCTATTATTATACAAGAGAAAGAACATAGGCAGCTGCATAATAGCCCATGCAGCAGCAAATCTCTGCCTTGGAGTATATGTATTGGCAACCCAGTCATGGATATTCTGGTAAAAATAAAAATATTTATATATTATAATCATAATCATAATCTAAATAGATATTTTAATCAAAAGAGGGAAATATTGTTTTTTTTATCTTAAAGATAATAAACATTCCATAAAAAAAGGGGGGAAAACTTATGAATAAACTAAATACATTGATTATTTTTTTGATAGTTCTATCGATATTGTCTTTTTCAGCATCAGCTGAAACACTGAGCTGTACAATTGACAGTTCTGGATCATGTACAACAGGAACAGAGATATTAGGCATATCAGCCCTGACAAATGCTCATGCAGAGCTGGCTTCCCAGTCCAGCTATGCAAATAGGCTCTGCTGCTGGGATTCAGACGGCGAGACTTCAATCACATCATCTGACACAGATTTTCTTAAGCTCGAATCATCAACAAACTCACAATCTGAAAAATTCTTTGAGGACAATTATGCAAATACAATCTATATGGGCACAGCTGATCCAGATTCTATAATTGAATGCGGATACGCTTCATCATGCCCTGCAGATGACACATGCGTACTTTCTATAGACGGCTCAGGAGACACAAACTTCCATCTAGGTGACTGCAGCGCTTATTCAGAAAAGCTTTGCTGTGGAATAGTGGAAGGAGGAGATGAAGTGTCTAACCAGCTTGTAAACTTCCAGGACTCAGAGACAGACGTTGACATAGTTGTTAATGTCTATTCTGCAGATGATCCGGAAAATCCAAATCCAGTATCAGGCAGGCTTACATATACATATAAGATTACAGACACAAGAAAAGGCTCTGTAAAAAAACTTACAGTCTACAGTCCTGAACAGCCTTCAGACATAGGTCATGTAGATGGGACAGGTATCAAATCTCCTGTCAGCGAAGGCATAGTGGGCAATGATGTAGAGTGGGATTATGGAAATTCAGTCTATGCCGGAGAGACAGCAGACAATAACTATTATGCGAGTTCATACAGCCCGGGACAACTTACTATCGGAGTAGCATACAATCCAGACATTTTCAATCAAGGGACTGGCCCTGTTGAAGGAGCAGGATCTGTCCCCGAGTTTACAACGATTGGGCTTATCTTATCAGTAGCAGCGATAGTAGGACTTTTTGTATTCATGAGACTGAACAACAAGAAATCCCAGGCAGGAAGCGCAATACTATTTGCAGCACTTGTAGTGCTCATCATAGGTGCAGCAGGAATCCTATTATTTGAAGACACTCCAAGCCAGATAGATGCTTACGTTGTCAAAGAAGTTATGCCTGGCGGAGAGATAGTTGAAAAAGAAATTTCTGCTTTGGTAACAGATCTTGAAGAATCCGGAGAGCCTGCATTGGTATTCAGTATAACAACAGAAAAAGGCACACACAGGAACATGGTCGTTCCGTTCGAGAGCAACAAAAAATTCATAGTACAACATTCAATGATAAAAAAATAGAGGTAGATAAAAGATGAAAATAATAAAAAACAAAATAATAACAATGATAATGATAATAATAATAGTATTAGCAGCATCTTTAGTTTCAGCTGCAGAAACAAACCCCGGCCACTCAGCTTCTGAGATAGGCGGAACAGACATAGCAGACCGAACATTCCAGAATGCAGCTTATTCTTTCCAGGATAATGTGGGTATTGGCACAACAAGCCCTAATGGAAACCTGCATATAAAAACACCTAGCTCATATGCTTGGGCAGATATAGAGGGCCTTAACTCAGGCCTTAGGTTTAGAGATGAGAATGGAGATTTGAGATATGCATTCTACAGCCAGAATACAGACAACCTTAAGCTTATAAATTATGTAAGCGGAAACAACCCGTTTGAGATTGTTGGCAGCACTGGTGATGTAAAATTCCATGATGGCAGTTCAATAAATATCAAATCAGACGGCAACGTCGGCATTGGGACGACCGACCCATCATGGGATCTTAGTTTAATTGGGCATACCTATTCTGTGTTGGAGATTGGCGCAAGCAGTCCGGGGAGAAGGAATTTCTTCTTTAATGCAGGAGGCGCTGGTTCTGATGTCCTGGCTATCCAAGTATCAGATAATAATTCAGACCATTCAGTCTCAAATTCAAAGACAGCCCTTGCTATAGATGGAGATAAGAATATAGGCATCGGTACTTCAAGCCCAACTGCATTGCTTACACTAAAATCAGGTGGTGCTAATGCTTATAGCGGAGGATTTGAATTTATAGCAGAGAACTCTGCAAATGTTGTTGCAAGGATATTTGAAAATACAGTAGGAGGAGAGTTAGGATCATTGATACTTTATGATTCCGGGGTTGAGAGTATCAGACTCAATGCTGGATCATCTCAGGACAGCTATTTTAAGGAAGGCAACGTAGGCATCGGAGAAACAAACCCGGCTTACCCCCTCCACATTGCGACTACTAATTCACAAATTGGTATTGAAAACACACAGGCATCTGGAAATATTTGGCGTTTAATATCTCGAAGTACCGGCAACTTTGGGATATATGATAATGATGCAACAGCATACCGTATTTTTATTAGGACTAACGGCAACGTAGGCATCGGAACTACAAACCCTGATGCCAATCTTCAAATATATTCTGATAGTTCAAATTCGCAGATAGATATAGGAACAGAATGGGCAAATAATGGTGCAGTATCAACTTTAAGCCTTGATGGTGGAGGAGTTGCTGTAAATAATAAGGCAACACAGATTGTCTTTAATAGGATGGGTGACTTTGCTGGAAGGATAGTGCTTATTCCAACAGATCTTACAGGTGGTTCAGAAAGCTACAGGATGGATATAGGAACAACAGTAGGAGGTAGTTTTTCTGAAGCTATCAGTGTTCTTGGAGGAGATGTCGGCATCGGCACGACAAGCCCAGACGAAACACTTGACGTAGAAGGAGGTATAAGAATGTCATCTTCCTCTGATTGTATCATGATACGGGACACAGATAATGCTGGATGGACAAAATGCACAGCCTTGAATGGTGTATTATCATGCACAACAGATGCTGATGGTATCTGTTAATTCTTTTCTTTTTTCTATCTTTCTTATAAATTCTTTTTTAATATTCTTTTCATTACTCTCTCTTTTCTAACATTTTTCCATTCTTTTTCAAAAGGAAAAATCCGAAAACTTTCAAACCTTCATTTCCCTATCTCACCTAAAAACCAAAGAAATCCCTACCAGTATCAGCCACTCAAAAACACTAA
>WJJM01000018.1 GCA_014729675.1 Candidatus Woesearchaeota archaeon
ATATAATTATTCAGACGGAACTTTGGAGAATGTGGAATTTAATGAAACAGGAAATTTTCTTCATCTTTCTTCAGGGACAGCAGGGAACTTTACATCTCAGGTATTTGATGCAGGAACCTCAACACAATGGAACAATATATCATGGACATCTTATCTTGGAGCTCTTCCCAACAACAGAGAATCAGACGGCTCTATAGACATGGCAGGCAATGTTTTGCTTATGCATATGGATGATACTTCAGGGGCAATATCTGATTCAAGCGGTGAAGGTAATGACGGAACAAACAGCGGAGCAAATTATAGTGCAGAAGGAAAATTAGGGGCTGCGATGGACTTTGATGGAGTGAATGATTATGTTTCTATAGCTTCAGACCCAAGCCTTGCTTTTGGAACAGGGGATTTTGCCATATCATTCTGGGCAAAGCCTGATTCCCCAGGAGGGTATCAATGGGTATATGACAAATATGATAATGGAAGATTGGTTTTAGGATTAGATGGAAATACATGGCGGGCAAATGCAGGATCTAATGTAGATGGAGGGAATGCTGCTGCAGGAGAATGGGACCATGTTGTTGCAGTAAGAGATGGAACAACTATATATCTTTATGAGAACGGAGCATTAGTAAACAGCGGAGGAAGCCAGACAAATGATCTCCAGGCAGCAGCAACTATTCTTGGGCAAAGAGGAGATGCTACAAATGTAGCTCCATTTGACGGCACGGTTGATGAGCTAGCTGTTTTCAACAGGACATTGTCTTTAACTGAGGTAAAAGCATTATATAAAAGAGGGATAGCAAATCTGAACATAACAGCAAGAAGCTGTGATGATGCAGTATGTTCAGGAGAATCCTGGACAGATATAACAGATGAATCTCCCCAGACATTGTCTTTAGCTGAAAACCAGTATTTCCAATATAAGGCTGGATTTGAAACAGAAGATTCTAGTTATTCTCCAGAACTTTATAATTTCACAATACATTACGGTACTGAAACTATTTCAGAAGGAAATTCAGGAACATATATAGATGATGGAAGCAAGACAAGATATAGTTTCTTGCAAGGCAATCTAAGCCAGACATATTTCAATGACACCAATGATGCTCTGCAGCTTAATGGTTCATCTTCAGGGATATTTACTTCACAGATATTTACAGGAGCAACAAATGCAAGCTGGGATAATATATCATGGAAAAGCAATATCGGAGCTATAGAAAGTGATGCAGATGATCTGCTTGTACTGCTTCATCTTGATGAAAGTTCAGGAGTGTTGCAGGATAGCTCTGGAAAAGAAAATCATGCTTCAAACAGCGGAGCTTCTTATTCAGCAGAAGGAAAGATAGACCAAGGGCTTGAGTTTGGGACAGATGACAATATAGAAATAAATGACAGCCAGGAGCTTTATAATCCTGACGGATTTTCTGTTTCAGCATGGATAAAAGATACAGGAACTTCAAGCATAATGATAGATCTGGTAAGCAAGTATGCAAATCTTGAAGAAGAATGGTATATAGCTGCAGACAAGAGCAACAACGGAATGATAAGGTTCTTCTTATACGGGGAAGGAGGAAGCTTGAGAAGAGATGCTTCTTCATCTGATCTTTTTGACGGAGAGTGGCATCTTTTGACAGCAGCATGGAACGGCAGCAGCGGGGATGAAAGCATAGATATATATCTTGACGGGGTTGAGATTGATGATTCAGGGGCTGACACTGGATTTACATGCCTTTATGATAAAACTTCTTCAATATTAGTGGGAAAGAATATTGCTCTTAATAATCAGGATCTTGCAGGTTATGTTGATGAGGTAAGTATCTGGAACAAGAGCCTTTCACAGGCAGAAGTTCAGGAATTGTATGAGAGAGGATATACAAGCATAAACTTCTCTGCAAGAACATGTGATGATGCTGCCTGTTCTGGAGAATCATGGACAGATATTGAAGATAAAAGTGCGCAGAGATTGAATCTTGAGAACAATACATATTTCCAATATAAAGCTGAATTAAGCACAGAGAATTCAAGCTATCAGCCTAAGCTTTACAATGTTACTGCTTCATATTCAAGCACAGAAGAGCCAAGCACTTACGGAACTATAACATTAACATATCCTACACAGTATGTGCTTTTCCAGAGAGAGACTGATGAGCTGGGAAGCATAGGAATAGAGGGAACATATACAGGCAATCCAAGTGCTATAGAAGCAAGATTTAACCAGGGGAACTGGTCAGTTGTAGATTCTTCGCTTTCAGGGGGAAGTTTCTCAGGAAATCTGACTGACCAGCAGATAGGCCAGGGCCTATTAGAGGTCAGGTTTGCATATAATAATTCAGTCACAGACTCTGTTTCAGATATCGCTATAGGTGACCTTTATGCTATTGGCGGCCAGTCTAACTCAGAGATGAGAGGGTATAACTCCCAGTATCTTAACTCGTCCAACCAGTATAATGCTACTGTGTACAGAGAAGATGATGCATGGAAGATAGCAAATGATCCTGTGGATACAGGAACTTCTATAGGTTCATCGTGGGTGCATCTTGCTGACCTTATAATACAGGAAGGAAATGTTCCTATGGCTTATGTTGCTGCAGCAGGAGGGGGCTCTGCAATAACACAATGGCAGAAAGGCGGAGGCTATTATGACGGGCTTATAAATCAGATAGATGAAGCTACAAACGGAAGAAACAAGATCAAAGCTCTGCTTTTCTTCCAGGGAGAAAGAGATTCCTCTACAACCGGAACAGGATGCCAGGGAGATTATTCATGCTATCATACAAATCTTGCACAGATGGCATCTGATTTTAATGGTGATGTTGATTCTGAAGGAGTTGTTGCAGGACAGGTTCATTTCCAGCCTTCTGGAAACAGGACAACGAATGACAATGTAAGGAAAGCTCAGCAGGATCTGTGGGATGAAGATTCCAATGTGCTTTACGGGGCTATTACATACGATATAGGGCCTTTGCCTGATAACCTGCATTTCAAGACAGATGCTGAATTAAGGAAGAAAGCAGAAAGATGGTGGTCTGCTCTTGACTATCATTTCTATAACCAGACTTATGCAAGAGCTCCCCAGATCATAAACGCGTCATATGAAAGCGGGACAAATAAGATAACATTGACATTTAATACAACCCAGCCTTTGCTGGCAGGCTCAGGAACAGAGGGCTGGATGATAGTTGATGGAGAGGATGTACTTACTGATTCAAATATATTAAGTTCAAATATTGTAGGCAACAGTCAGATAGAGCTCACCATAGACAGCCAGATAAGCCACAGATCTACAATATCATTGGGAAGCTATAATGACGGAGATGGAAAGAATGTGCCTTATGCTGACTATAGGTATGATGTTCCTGCTGAGATGATATTCTCCCATCCTATAAACATATCAACACTTCTTGTAGAATTTATAGAACCAACTCCTGACAACGGTTCCAATATAAATACATCTTATATCGACATAAATATCAGTATATCCAATGCTGAAAATGCAGATCAGATAACATTCAACTGGAACGGAACAAACTATACATATTATGATGAAGGCGGACTGCTTGCCATGAACTTTGACAATGAATCAGGGATAGGCGAGAATTCAACATATGCTGTGGACATTGCATTCTATAAGAACAATGCAACTATCTATGGAAATCCTGAACTTATAGATGGAGTATATGGCAAGGCATATCAGTTTGACGGAACAGATGATTATATGAGCATCTCAAATGACGCTACATTAAACCTTGGTACAGCAGACTTTACTCTCGAGACATGGATAATGCTTAACAGTTCAGGAGACAACGGGATAATCGCAAAGACCCATGAGACTGATACTATAGACAGCAGCAGTGGATATGCATTCTACATAGATGAGAATGGAAAACTTACATTTAAATCTCAGAGCTATGCTATCAATGCTTTAAGTGATGGGAATATAACTCCTGCAGATGGATGGACCCATGTGGTTGTTGTTGCTGACAGAGATGGAAATATAACATTCTACAAAAACGGAGAAAATATCGGATCTACAGATATATCTTCAGAAGCAGGTGTTTCTATAACAAGCACACATGATCTAAGGGTAGGAGTCTTGAGGCCTTCATTCGGAGAGTTCCTTAACGGTTCTTTAGATGAACTGCTTATATTCAATACGACTATTTCCCCTGACAGGATAATGAAGCATTATTATACAAACATGTACAAGTATGTTGATTCCTCATGGATACTGCATTACAAGCCTGAAGATCTTACAAACGGAACATATACATGCTCTGCACATATAAGAGAAGCTAGCGGGAACAGGTATTCTACAGAGACAAGAACTTATGATGTTGCAGTCATAGAGCCAGACATAATTCCGCCTGCTGCTGTCGGAAACCTTTCAGAGCAGAAAGTAAATACAACCTGGATATACTGGAACTGGACAAATCCTTCAGCGGATTTCAGCGAAGCTATAATCTATATAGGTGGAACGAATGCTGCAAATACTTCAGACAACTATTATAATGCTACAGGTTTGAATCCAGATACATCATATACCATAAGGATAAACACAAAAGATTCCAGCGGAAACATCAACTATACAAATATAACTGACACTGCTTCCACAGCAGAAGGGCCTGATGTCTATGCTCCAAATATACAGTCAACAGATCCCGCAGATGGAGGAAGCCTTTCTGCTGGAACAAGTTCTTATACTATAAAGATAACAACCGATGAGATTGCTATATGCAGATACAACACTTCAAATCAGACATGGGAAAATATGACCCAGATTGATATCAACAATACAAACTCAACCTCACATAATCTTACTGTCACTGGGCTTTCCAATGGAAACACATACAACTATTATTTTATCTGTGAGGATGACGAGTATCCTACTGCTAACAGGATGAATTCAAGCTATCATCTTCAGTTCAGCGTCTCTAATACGAATAACAATAATAATGGTGGTGGCGGAGGAGGTGGTGGAGGAAGCAGCAGAACTCCTACTGCAATAACACTTGACCCTGAAACTGACAGGTTATGCGAAGAATGGTGGAGCTGTTCTGAATGGGGAGAATGCAAAAACGAAATACAGACAAGAACATGCACTGATATCAATGTCTGCGGAACTTTTAAGGATCAGCCTGAACTATCAAGGGAATGCGAGGAAGAAGGTGTAAAGGATATAGAGAAGATAACAAAGAACCAGTTTAAGGAATATAATTTCAGGGCTGCTCTTGAAGACAAAGTTTCATTTGAATATAAAGGCGAGAAGCACTATATAACCATAAAAGAGATGAAAGAAAATAGTGTTATAGTTATAATAGAATCAGAGCCAAAAGAGGTTGAGCTGTTTATTGACAGGACTGAAAATGTTGATATTGATGATGACGGCAAGCCGGATATAAGGATAAGCCTTAACGATATAGGGGAAGAGGCAGAGATAACTATGAGGATAATAGGATCAGGAGTGACAGGAATAACAGGCGATGCTATAGCAGTCAAGCCTTACAAAGCCCCAAATCCTTATTATCTTGTACCTACAATACTCCTGATAATCGGATTTATTGTTTTGGTATCTATCAAGAAATCACACATGTCAAAAAAGACAAAGAACATGATTACCAGCCTTAATGTCGTGCTTATGGCTATAATATTCATGCTCTTTGCCCTGTCTTTCCTTAAAGAAGGAGTTATAGGCAGATTTTTCGAAGAAAGTGCACTTCAGGCAAAAGATTCAGGGAATACTGATCTGATAGTCATGATAGGGCTTATCATCGCTTTCATAATCATTATAACCTCTTCGCTGATATGGTTTTATGAAAGAAAGAGGATAAAAAAGTATCTAAAGAAAAAGAAAAAAAGAAATATGCTAAAAGACATCAAAGCAGCATATAAATTGTAAAGATATATAAATGGATAAACATTATATAAGATAGAAAGGTGAAAAAATGAAACCTGCTGCAAATAAATCTAACAAATCTAAAGAAGATGGCGGAACTTTCAAGAAGATACAGTTGTTTGCAGCTGTCTCATTGCTCATGGTGTCTGTTCTTCTGTTTTTTAACAATCCAGGAATAACAGGGCATGTGACTGCTGACTTCAGAAGCCAGATACTTAACATGGAGATAGACAAAAGTCAGAGTTTTTTGCTTAACACAAATGCTGACGAGCCCATGTATATAAACTCTATAAGGATCACAGGTGAAGTTATCGGGGACGGAAGTGTTGAAGTATATATAGACAACAACCAGGGGCAGAATGTACTTGTATACAAAAATGTGAAGAAAAAATCAAAAGGCCTTACAGCTGTAACAGGGATGGCTGTAGCCCCTCAAGGAGATGAGATTGAAGCACAAGAAGCTGAACAAAAGCTGATACTGCTGGAAAGCCTGGGGACGTTTGGATGGAGTGGCGGACTTTCCTTGGATGATGGTGAAGAGTTTTTTGAGGGCAGTTTTAAGAACAAATGTTTTGATACTTGCTTTATAGAGATGCCATTGTCAAAGACAAACTCTTATGAGATGATATTTAACATAGAGCCAGGAACAAAGCTGATGCTGAACAAGATAACCTATACTATGAAAGATGAAGGAGTTGGAGAATAGCTGCAAGGCTTATATAAGATGCTAAAAACAAGAGGTGAATATTAAGATGGGAAAAGTTATTGGCATAATATCTATAAAAGGAGGTGTCGATAATCAAAGATGCTCAAAAATCATAGATTTTTGGCACCAACTTCGTTGGTTCTCGGACCTCATTTTATCTAGTAAATTAAGAGGTGACTGTTAAAAATGGGAAAAGTTATTGGCATAATATCTATAAAAGGAGGTGTAGGCAAGACTACCACTACTCTAAACCTTGGAGCAGTCATTGCGCATGAGTTTGGGAAAAAGGTATTAGTTGCTGATGCGAACTATTCAGCTCCAAATCTTGGGCTGCATCTTGGGATAGTTGATCCAAAGACAACTATGCACCATGTGCTTTTGAAAAGCGCTGATATAAAGGATGCTATATATGAGCATGACGATAACCTGCATGTTCTTCCAGGAAGCCTCATCAATAAAAGAGTGAGTCCCCATATACTGAAAGAAAAGCTGAAAGATATAAAAGATGATTATGATATCATCCTGCTGGACTCTTCTCCTACACTGAATGATGAGATACTCTCCACTATGATTGCATCTGACAAGCTGCTTGTTGTTACAACCCCTGACTATCCTACATTAAGCACTACATTGAGGGCTGTGAAGCTGGCAAAGCAGAAAAAGACCCCTATAGCCGGCTTAATCATGAACAAGGTAAAAAAGAAAAAATTTGAACTTACTCTTGATGATATAGAAGAGACTGCAGATGTTCCTGTGCTGGCTGTGCTGCCTGATGATGTAAAGATGCTTGAGGCATTATCGGAAACAAAGCATATCGCCGAACATTCTCCAAAAAGAGAGATCGCTTATGAATACAGACATTTAGGGTCTTGTCTGCTGGGTGAAGATTATAAAGATCCAAGATTCAGGAAAAAAATGAGAAGTCTTTTCAAAAGAGATTTTCCAAAACATGAAGTTAACAGACTTCAGGCAAGAGACAACCTGAAAGCTAATTGGGGATAACTATGGAGATAACCAAGATATTTCTTATTTTTATCAGTTTTGCAGTATTTCTTGCAAGCAGCATTGTGCTGTTTGAACCAGGCAATGATCCGACAGGATATTTCAGCTATGTATCGGGATTAGGCGTGATGAACCCTGAAAATAATCTGCCTGTAGGAGAGATGCTTGAGATAAAGTTTATAACAAAGGGGGAGAAAGATCTTGAAGCAAAAGGAATAGATGGAGATTTTGATATTCTCGGATTAAGATGCGGTGAGATGAAAGTCCAGCCTATGATTGAAGCTGATGAGATGCATCACAATGATTACAGATGTGATAGTGAGAGTGTTCTGACAGTTAAAGTATTGTCAGATAATGTTAAGATAGGGCTTAAGTTTGGAAAAGACATACAGTATGCTAAGAATTCTGCATGATGCTACAAGTATAGACGATATTTGCATTTATTGCTATATGCCCCATTAAAGACTTATAAAATTACAGGGGTTATATATACTTCTATCAATGCTGCAAGAAAGATTACTGCTGCTGCTATTGTAAAAAGCACTCCTGCATCTTTTGCAACTTTCTTAAATCCTGGGCTCATGAACTCCTGGGTCATCAAAGAGAAGGATACCATGCCTGAAGCTAATGCTGCTATGAAATATGCCATTATCTCGGGGATGCCGTGTATAGTGTACTGAAGCAATCCAACTACGATCACCTGGAAATAATCAAACATGCTTTCTGCATAAAAAAGATTGTTTCTTATAAAAGAGCCTATGGCTGTAGCCATTACAGAAGCGTTCCATGTAAGTATAAATATTGCTCCTGCTCCGAAAAAGAAAGAAAATGCTGCACAGAAAAGCAGGATCTTGGTATTGTTCATGAATATCCGTTTGAATATCTCAAAAGGAGATATGTAGTTTCCTGTTACATCTGTATATTTTCCTGCAACCTCGTGATAATTGCCTGTTGCAGAGATGAAGTTTCCTGTAGGATCAGGGGATTGGACTGTTATGATGGTTTCGAGCTGGACTGAAAACATCCTTTCTGTCACTTCGCTTGGCATAAATACATAAAGAAGTGTAAAAGTGACAGTAAAACCCAAAAAAAGATACATCAGGGCTTTTATTGCGCTGTTATGCTGTTTTAAAAGTTTGAAGATGCCCTGGTCATCCTTTGAGGATACTCTTTTCTCTTCTTCCTGCTCTATTATGCTCCGAACAAAAGGCACTGAAGCTACAACAGTAAGTGTTATCATAACCAAGCTTACATAGTTCTTGAATATCCACAATGCAAGAAATGCTGCTACAAATGAGTATATCGCTCCTATAAACAGCATCTCCCATGGATTTCCTGTTATTTTCTTTGGATTTATGAGCAAATCAAGAACCATGAGATATATTTGTCAAATCAGATATATAAATTTAATGTTTTTGAATCCTTGAAATATAACAGAAAAGAAAAGATACTGCTATTATAAGGATAATTATCCAGAAAAAAAAATTCTCATATGCAGCTGATGGAACATTGACCATGCTGCCGGTTATTGAGTTTGGCTTGTTGGTATGGA
>WJJM01000019.1 GCA_014729675.1 Candidatus Woesearchaeota archaeon
CTCCTTGTTCATTGATACTCACGCGGAGGTGTCGATCAGTAAGTCTGCTCGGACCTCCACATTCGCTTATGCTCACGCGGAGGTGTCAAAAATCAGAGATTTTTGGACCTCCTTGTTCATTGATACTCACGCGGAGGTGTCGATCAGTAAGTCTGCTCGGACCTCCACATTCGCTTATGCTCACGCGGAGGTGTCAAAAATCAGAGATTTTTGGACCTCCTTGTTCATTGATACTCACGCGGAGGTGCCGGAGTGGCCAAATGAAAATCGTAGATTTTCAAAAGTCAGAAATCTTCGATTTCAGACCAAACGGGACAGGCTTAGGACCTGTTAGCTTAGTGCTTACTGGGGTTCGAATCCTCACCTCCGCATTTCTTTTTTATTTTAATAGTAATGCCTAGTGAAACGTAGGTCTTAAGACAGGTTGATAAGGATGTTAATCATTATGCGAAGTCAGACTGGGGGTTAGAATCCTCACCTCATCATTTCTTTTTTCTGATTTCATCATGAAAACAAAAAAAAACCAGTTTTTTGTCCAAAATTTCTATTATCATAAGAATATTAGCCAAAATGAGATTATTAAAAATTATTATTTAGATTTTTTTATTGACATAAAATAGATTATTCCAATAGTAATTACATATTATGAAACAATAAAAAACCTGAAAAATTAAAAAATATACCAGTATACTAATATACACAATTAACTAACAAACTTATGGTTGATTTTGGGTATTTCTGGGATTATCTATTTCAAAGTGATAACGCCCTGAAATGCTAAAATTTGGCAATTAGATGAAGAATCGGCAAATAAGAGGATATAAAGTGATAAAATACACGAAAAATTTATAAAGCAATGATGAAATTATAGCTATTACCGGTTAAAAGTCCAATAGTAGGCGCCAATATATATGGTTATCCATATATAGCTATTAATGATTCTACTATAAATTGGACAATTGGACAAATAAAAGATAGCCCAAAAAAACGAAAAACAAAACAAACATAAACACGGAGGTGTTTAGATAAAATGCGAGCTATAAAAAAAATAATGGCTCTGACAACAGGTGCCACAATGTTGGGAGCAACATTGATGGGAGCTATGGCAGCTGATCTAGCTGACTACCCAAGTCCTCTATTTATCGAGGATAATGCATTTAACGGTGCAATAGTTGTGGGAGACGATGCTAAATCAGAAGATGTTGTCGGTGCAATAGATATTGCAACAAGTTTGCAATATGTGACTGCTGCTGCAGCAGACGGAACAACAGGAGATTCAGTGACAGTTGAAGGCGGAGAAGCATGGATGATAGATTCAGCTACAAGGCTACAGATGGGTACTGATCTTGGTACTGTTAAGGCAATTATAGATGATGATGAATTGCCTACAATCCTAGCTGAAGGAAAATACAGAAACGGAGAAGGAACAGACACAGACTATAAACAGAAGTTAGAATTCAACTCTGCAGCTAATGCTGTTGAACTAGGATTCAAAGCAGATTCAGACTACAATGATAAAGACCCTTCTGTCATGATTTATGGACAGAAAAATAACAGGTTCTTAACCTATACTTTGTCATTTACAGGAACTGCTGACAGTGACAACGCATCAGGAACTCTAGAAGACTTTGAAGACACATCCCTCACAATGTTGGGCAAAACCTATGAGATAGTGAATGCTGCAGTAGATAGTTCTGCAAAAATCACATTAGATCTTATGGGTGGAGCAATAAGGGATGTAATGGAACAGGGACAGATTAAGACATTTACCTTGAATGACAAGGACTATGAAGTTGAAGTTACCTATATTGGAGGAACAAGCACTTCACAGGTTAAGTTCAAAGTAAATGGAGAGACAACTGATGCTCTGGAAACAGGAAACACACATAAACTGGATGATGGGACAGAAATAGGTGTAAGAGAGATTCTGGAAGAGGAAGCAGGGGAAGTTACTGCAGACCAGGTTGAGTTTTATCTTGGTGCTCAGAAGATCTCTTTTATAGATTCAGACATAAGTGATGAGGCTTCAGGTTCAGCAAACGAATATCTTCAAGTAGGCGGAGATGATTCAGATCACTTGAAGATCGATGTCTATGCCACTTCAACAGGAAGCGAAGTGAAACTTAGCAAGCTGGAAATGGAGTGGTATCCGGATGATGATATCTTTGTAACAGAAGATAATAGCGTTACATTCCCGGACCTAAACTCATTCAAGATATCGTCTGAAGGCCTGTACAAAGCTGAAGAAGAGACAATCAGTCTTGAAACCGATGGAGACAAACAGATAAATCTGGTTGTTCCTGTAGAATCTGGAGAAGCTGAGATTCCATTGTTTGGTCTAGACAGCGGAAAAGCATATCTAAGCCAAATCGGAGGAGATGAATCTGATGAGTTGTTAAAGACTACAGAAGGTTTAGCTCTTACATTCAACCTGACTACAGACCAACAATTTGTATTGACAGATACAAGTGAGAAGGCATCCTATGTTATGGAAATAGATCAGGTTAAGAATGATAGTGGGACAATGTACACTACATTCCAGGATGTTGTATCTGGAAGTGAATGGAAGCTAGAACAAGGTGTTCCAGACGATGTAGCGGGTGTACAGATGAATGTGACAACATCTACAGAATCAGCAGATGGTTATGCAGAGTTCAGAATAACAGGGACAAACGGAAATATGTCCAAGCTATATACACCAGAAGGCTTGACAATATATCTGCCTGTACAGGATGCAGCCACAGGTGCAAACTCCACTGCGAGCAACAAAGTAAACCTGACTTCAAACAGTGTTGTAAAGGCAAATGTTTTCTTTAAAGAAGAGAACAAGGACGAGACAATAGAAACCGGAACATCGTTCAGTGCACAAGTTGGAATCACTTCAAGCAAGATCGAAGTTAAGTCATTAAGCGATGGAACAGACAATGTGACTTCCAAGTTATATGGGGCTGCATTGAAAGAAGACCAGGATGACGACAAGGTTTATGAGGGTCATGTAGAGTCAGCGTTGGCTTCATATGTAAACTATGACCAGGATGCTACCCCATACGAGCTTGAAATAAACTATTTCGGCGAAGAAGTGTATGGCAGGGCGTATATTGCTGAACTTGAAACTACTTTCGGAGAAGTATCAGGAGTATCCAGCGTAACAAGCCCGGTTAAGATACCATCTGCTAAGTTGGCTAGTGAGATAACTGATGTAACTGCCCAGAACATGCTTCTGGTAGGAGGACCATGTGCTAACGCAGCTACTGCTGAAGCATTTGGACTTGAAAGCTCTGTACCTGGATGCCTAGAAGGATTCGAAGAAGGAAAGGCTATGATTAAGGTAGAAGAGATGAGCAGTGGAAAGGTTGCTATGTTAGTTGCTGGATACAGTGCAATGGACACAAGAAGAGCTACAAGAGTTGTAGCTAACTATGATGACTATGCACTAAGCGGTGACGAAGTAGAAGTAACTGGAACTAGCTTGTCTGACATCAGTGTAAGTGCACCAAGTGCAGCTGATGACGCTGAAGAATAAGGCTAAAAGCCTTTATTTTTTCTTTTTTTTATTATTTTTCTATATCTTTCTTGATTCAAATTAAAGATAATAAAACTACGAACAAAGTGAGTATGTTTTCTTTCTAAATTTTTAATATCAACTTAATAAAAAAATAGCTGCAAACTTAGTAAGTATGCTTTTTTTATTTTCTTCATGATATCTATTATCTAACAAACTTTCTGATTATAGAAATGTTTATATATTCCTGATCCTAGATCAATCTTATGAAGGTAAATATCATAATAGGATCCTTTGTAATGCTGATGATGCTATCTGCTGCAGGAGCTTCAGACCTTAGTGAGTTTCCAGGTATGTTTATAGAGGATATAGGTGCTAATGTGGTCGTTGTAGTTGGAAAGAGTGCAAAAGCAGAAGATGTTCTCGGAGCTATAGACATAGTAGCTTCTTTGCAGTATGAGCTTAACAAAGAGCTTGGGACAAATAAGAAGATAGATGTGGCCAGATTTGATACAGAAGTGCTTAAGCAGGACCCTTCTCTTGAGATGAACAACTATATCACTGTGGGAGGACCTTGTATAAACTCAGTGTCTGCGAGATTTATGGGCTATCCTGACAACTGCATGGAAGGATTTGATCTTGGGAAGGCATGGATAAAGCTGTATGAGCTTGGAAACGAACATACAGGGATGATGGTTGCAGGAGCTACTGCATTAGACACAAAAAGAGCTGCTTATGTTGTATCTAATCATGGAGATTATGAGTTTGAAGGCAGTGAGATGACTGTGTCTAAGGTCAATATAAAAGACATCAATATAAATCCTGTTGATTAATCAAGAAGGAATGCTGTGAATATGTTGTGCTTTGTTCTTTTTATCTTTAGTTTTGCTTTTTTGTGCAGAGGAAGCCTGCAATTTGGAACTGATATTATACGGTTGTCTTTTACTGCCAGTTTCTCGTCTTTAAGCCTGCCTGGAAGCACTATCTCTGCTTCTATAAACTGATTTCTTTTGAATGGCTTAGGCAAAGGCTTTGTCTTGATTATATTGAAGTCTTTTTCATCCAGGATGAGCCTTGTGCCGTGTTTTTTCTCAAGCTCTTTTATCTTTGAATAGAAATCTCCCCATTCCATCTGTTTTGCTGGATTTTTCCCGAACTTATAATTGAGAAAGTTCTGTATCCCTATCCTGCAGCCAAGAGATCTTGCAAATTCTATGAGTTTAGGGATCTCTTTGTCGTTTATGCCTGGGACCCACAATGGTGTTATCATAAGCTCTGCTTTCCTGCTTATATATGATGCTATCTTCTTTATATTGCTTATATCGTACCCTGTTCCTGCCATCTTTTCTGCAAGTTCAGGGGAAAGTGCATCTATGGAAAGATTGAATCTTGTAAGGCCTGCATCTGCAAGCTTATCAATCTTTTCTTTATTTAACAGTGTTCCATTTGTATCTATGGATATTGTCTTTACCTGAGGGATGGCTTTAAGGTCTTGTATAAGCTTTAGCATGTCATCATAGAGAAAAGGTTCTCCTTGTGTGCCGATATGGGCTTCTATGCAGTCTATGCCTTTATATCCTACCAGTTTTCTGAACTCTTTGATAAGATATTCCTCCTCTATAACAAAATCAACAGGCCGTTTTGACTGATCTACAGAGCAGTAGATGCAGTCCAGGTTGCAGGAGGTTATAGGCTTGATCTCTATCAAAGATGTGTTTCTGTCTACTATTCCGAAAGCTATGTGGCCTATCAGAGGGATGTTTGAGTTTTGGTGGATATATATTGTCTTGTTTCCAGTTAATTTATTCTTTAATTTGCTGAAATTTTTGCTTAAGATAGTGTTGAACTTTCTTTCTGCCTTGTTCTGGGATATGTTTTCCAGGTATAGATTGTTGTCTTTTGCTTCTATAGAGCCTGCTTTTCTGAACTCTCTTTTTAGTTCTTCTATGGGCATATCAAAATAGAACAATCTAAGGAAATTCACCCTTATCGAGTCTTCTTTTTTCTCAAATTTAAGGTTATCAAATTCAAGCTCTGCCATATAGTTATCTAGGCTGATATGTTTATAAAGTTAATTCTTTGATTGGTTTGATTGGAGTTTATAATGCTTTAAAAAAATAAGATTTGATGCTTTTATTCTCAGCTAAGCTGCATTGTAATAATCATGCTCAATTAAAGGTTTCCTATGATAATAATATAAAAATTATTATTTCTAGGTCAACAGAGTTGCCCTGCAATTATTATTCAAAAATAATAATTTAACAATAATTATTTCTAGGTCAACAGAGTTGCCCTGCAATCAGGATTTTCAATCCTAATTTATAACGCTCGCTTTGCTCGCTGCTA
>WJJM01000020.1 GCA_014729675.1 Candidatus Woesearchaeota archaeon
ATATGGCTCTAAACTAAGAGCCAGAAAATATAAAACCCAGAAAATAGAACTATTGTTTAAAATATTATCATACAATATCGAAAGATCAATAAGAATTGTTATTACTTTGGTGATTCACCATCTGTATTTCTACAGAGCCTTTTCAAGCAAAAAGTTTAAAAGCAGGGCTTATTATGGGGTGGATATGAAAAGACTGGTGTTTATTTTGATTCTTTTATTGGTCCTTCCCAGTGTTATGGCCAGGGAAGGGCATACTAAACTGCTTGCTGTAAAAGAGGAAGGGGATGGTTTTGAGGGAAGTGTTGCTGACCTTTATCTGGAAGTGGTTCCAGGAGAAGGAAGGGTTTTTATCGAGACTATCCCTCTGACTAAGCTAGACACGCAGATATCTACAAGATTTGCAGCAGAAGTTGCATGCAACTATCTTGATAAAGACTGCAGCAGATATGATTTCTTCTATACTATAAGAGCTGATTCAAATATCATAGGAGGGCCTAGTGCGGGAGCTGCAACAGCATTGTTGACAATCTCTCTTCTTGAGGACATACCTATAGATGAAAATGCTGCTGTAACAGGGACGATAAATGCGGGCGGGATGATAGGTCCTGTCGGAGGAGTCAAAGCTAAGGTGGAAGAAGGGATAGAAGAAGGGATCAAGACCATACTCGTACCCAAAGGAAAAAGATTTGTTACAAAAGACAACCTAACGACTGACCTGAAAGATCTTGCTGCAAGAAAAGGGGTGAATGTTGTCGAGGTAAGCAGCATAACAGATGCGTTCTATGAGCTGAGCGGAGTGCAGTTGAAAGAAATGGATAAGAATATAACTATAGACCCAGATTATGCAGATACGATGAAGGAGCTTGCTGAGATGTTGTGCAGGAGAAGCGAAGATCTGAGAGAGAACATATCTGAAGCTTCAGATGAAGCTATAAACCTGACCAAAAGGGCAGAAGAGGCTTTCAGCAAAAAGGATTATTATTCTGCTGCAAGCTATTGTTTCGGGGCAAATGTAAGATTGAATTCTCAGATAATAAAAAGAGAAGAACAGGATAATTTTGAAGAAGTGAAAAAAGAGATAGATAAGATGTATTTTGAGATGGAAGAAGTTAAGGTGTCTACAATATCTGACCTGGAAACATATATGATAGTCAGGGAAAGGCTGGATGGGGCTAAAGACAGCTATAACAGGACGATAACGCTTTATGAAGAAGGAGAAAATTACTCCTCCCAGTTTGCATACACTATAGAAAGAATATATTCTGCTGAAAGCTGGAGCAGGTTTTTCGGTATGGAGGGGAAATCATTTAATTTTGATCTGGAAAGCATGGAGAAAAGCTGCAGAAGCAAGATAAGCGAAGCTGAAGAGCGATATCAGTTTGCAAAGCTTTATTTTATAAGGGGCCTTGAAAAAAAAGAAGAGCTGGAGGCGGCAAAAGAGGAGGCTGAAAAAGGAAACTATGAACTATGTCTGTTTAAGGCTTCAAAAGCAAAAGCTGAGGTTGACAGCATAATCAGCCTTATAGGTGTGAAAGAAGATGACCTTAAAGGGATAGTAGATACAAAGCTTGAGATTGTCAAGAGAAATATAGCTGAGCAGCAGGAAAAAGGAATATTCCCGATAGTGGGATATAGCTATTATGAGTATGCAAACAATCTTAAGGAAAAAGATACTTATAGTGCATTGGTGTATTCTGAATATGCTTTAGAACTGAGCAACCTTGACATGTATTTCAAGAAAGATAAAGAATGGAGAAGTTATTTCAGAGGAAGCAAAGAAATATCTTTATTTTTAGGAGGATTGTTAGTTGGATTATTTATTATGTGGGTTGTTAGAGAAAGGAAAGTAAAACCTAACGTTAAAAGAAAGAAGAGTTCTAAGAGAAAAAAATCTAAAAAATAATTTTTAGTAATTATAAACCCCCGGAAACTTCCGAAGAAGTTTCCGCGGGAAAAAGAGGTGATAGATCATGAAGCAAAATCTTATAGCCATCAAAAATCTGATTTTGACGGATAGTGAGTTTATGAATGAACTGCAAATTAAATCTTTAGCTTATTTGCCCCCGTTTTCTACTATTGAGTAGTATAGGTCATTTATAAATCTTTCGGATTTTTGAACAAAAAAGCAGAAATTAGCAGAAGTTTTATTAAATTTAAAGATAATGAAGACATTATGGAATGCTACCTGTGCAGGAAAAAGGCTGAGATAAAGCAGCAGAAAAACAGAAGCATATGCAATGGCTGCTTTCTTGAGCTTATAGAAAAAAGGATCCGGAAGAATACCCGGGTTAATAAGCTATTCAGCAAAGGAGACAAGATAAAGGTTAATGACGAATTAAGCAGATATTTTGTTGAGAGTATATCCAATGATATTCCGATCAAAGTAGTAGAGAAGAATGGAAATAAAAAGACAGTCAAATGGACTTTAGATGATGAGATAAATAAGTTTCTTAAAGATCTTATGATGAATAATAAAGAGGAAGACATAAATGGGATAAAACTTTTGAAAGTCATAACAGATCAGGAAGCTAATAAATTCTCTGAACTTAAAGGGATTAAATTTAAGGCAAATAATAAGGATGCAGTAGTTATGAAAATTGTTGATGATCTAAGTGAAAAACATCCAGATATGAGATTTAATCTCTTTAAGAATGTTGAATTGTTAAATAGGTTAACAAATAAAGATAAATAATAAATAAATGTTAAATAGGTTAACAAAATGAAAATATGGTTTTTATTGGGGATATTGCTTTTAGCAGGATGTGAGGTTAAGACAGGAAATGTTGATACTGTATATTCTGAAGATGGAGAAATTGAAGATGTGTTTTTTTGTCCAAGGGATGACTGTGGAAAAGAGCTTGAAGAATTTATATTGAGTGCAGAAGAATCTGTGCATTGCGCTTTGTTTGACCTTGATCTTGAGAATGTTATAGATGCCTTGAAATTAAAAAGCAAAAGCATTGATGTTAAGCTGGTCGTTGACGACCGGAATTGGGAATATGTTTCTTCTCTGGATTTTGCGATAAATGATACATCAAGCCAGCTCAGCCATAACAAGTTCTGTGTTGTAGATTCAAAAAGAGTGAGCACTGGGAGCTTTAACCCTACTGAGAATGGAAATTCAAAGAATAACAATAACATGATCATATTGAAAAGCGACTATATCTCTGAGAATCATGAGGAGGAGTTTTCAGAGCTTTGGGGCAGGAGTTTTGGAAAGGGCAGGAATGTAGAATATCCTGTTGTGTACCTTGATGGTATGGAGGTTGAAAATTATTTCTGTCCAGAAGACAGATGCTCTGAAATGGTTGTTGAAGAGATCAAAAAAGCTGAAGATTCTGTTTATTTTATGACGTTCTCATTTACGCATGAGAGTATAGCAAACAATATACTTCTTAAGAAAGATAATATAACTATTAAAGGGATATTTGAGAATGTAGGGGCTGGAAGCAAATATTCCAAGTTTAATGTTTTTGACTACCAAGGGATGGATGTAAGAAGGGATAACAACAGCGGGGCGATGCATCATAAGGTGTTTATCATAGATAACTCAACTGTAATCACTGGAAGCTTTAACCCTTCAAAAAGCGCTGATACTAGAAATGACGAGAACATATTGATAATACATGATAGAGGTGTTGCAGCAAAATATCTTGATGAGTTTGAGCATGTATGGGAAAATTACACTTACTGAGCTATATCTATATCTTTAGATGCGTTTGCTATCAATGTATTGTTATACTTTAGCTGAGCATTTATCTGATATGTTCCAGGCCTTATCCCTGCACAACCTGTGCATCTAGGTGTTTTATACTGGATAGATTCCATGTTCATGCCTTTTTTCAGGTTAATGGTCTTTGAGCTGTCCAGCCTGTTTCTTCCTGAGTATATCCCGTAGATTCTCAAGATTAAATTTTCTGATTCAATATTACTCTGGATTGATGCAGTTATGTTCATAAGCTCGTCGGAATGGTAGAGATTTTTGTCTGTTGATAATGTGATTGAACTGATATCTGGATTAACTAATTCAACATCTGTGCACCCTATAGGCAGGAAAAATAAAAATATTAAAAATATCTTCTTCATGCGGGGTAGAAATTGATTGAGTTTTTAAAGCTTTACGTTAGTTTTATAAAAACAAACTGATTTGATGAAAAAATGAGAGAATATGATGTTTTTGGAGTGGGATCTGCATTAGTGGATTTTCTTGTTGAGATAGATGATGACGAGTTTCTTGAGTTTAGCTTGGAGAAAGGAAACTTTCATCTTGTGGATGAGATGAGAAGCAAAGAGATACTTGAAAAACTTAAGCATAAAGATATAAAGATAGATGCAGGGGGATCTGCTGCAAACACCATAGCAGGGGTCGCTTTTTTAGGAGGCAAAAGCGTATTCTATGGAAATGTGGGAGAAGATGAGCAAAGCCTGGTTTTTGAGCAGAAGAATAAGGAAGCTGGTGTGAGGAGTGTGCTTGGAAAAAGCAAAGGCATGACAGGGTATGCTATAACATTTATAACTCCTGACTCCCAGAGAACATTTGCGACAAATCTTGGAGCATCTCTGGCATTGAAAGAAGATGACTCTGTAAAAGACCTTATAGCTAAAAGCAGGATAGTGCATCTTGAAGGGTATCAATTAGAGGATGAAAACTTAAGAAAAGTCTCATTATTTGCCATGAAGGCAGCAAAAGAGAATGGATGTTTGGTATCTATAGATCTTGCTGATCCTGGGCTGATTGAAAGGAATCTTTCTGACTTGAGAAAGATAATTAAGGAATTTGCAGATATCGTATTTGTCAATGAAGAAGAAGCAAAGGCATTTACAGGAAGGGAAGAAAAAGAGGCATTGGAAGAGTTAAGCAAGTTTTGTGATTATGCTGTCGTGAAACTTGGAGAGAAGGGAAGCCTTATCAAGCATGACGGAAAAGTTTACAGGGTTGGTGCAATCAGGACAGATGCTGTCGATACTACGGGAGCAGGGGATATGTATGCTGCGGGTATATTGTACGGGATAGCAAGAGGATTGAGCCTGGATGAAGCTGGAAAGATAGCTTCTGAAAATTCTGCAAAGGTTGTTTCTCAGATAGGCGCCAGGTTGAAGTAGAATTCTGTTAATGAAAAAAGAAAAGGCCCAAATGGATATTGTAGAACTCTGTTTGGGGGCGGTTCAAATATCCAGGGCCGTAAAAATGTGATATGTCAGTTAAGCACCTCCTTGATGTGGGCGGTTGCTACATGAGTCATGGTCTTTGCTATAGATTTATTTTTTCTTAGTTCAAGGATGTAATCGTTGAATTGGGAGATGTCCTCAAACTTTAGCTTGAGTATGAGGTCATATTCTCCTGTAATTCCAAATGCTTCTTTTACATGTATGTTATTGAAAAATGACTTCGGGAGATCCTGAGTTGTTGTGATGAAAAGGAATACTATGAAGTTCTCGTCAACTGCCTCATTGTTCAGCTTTAGTGTAAACTTTTCTATTACATTGTTTTCAACAAGTTTTTGTATGCGCTGATGGACTGTTGAGGGCCTTAACTGCGTGGCTTTAGCTATCTTTCTTATGGATAGTCTTGAGTTTTCCTTTAATCTTTTAAGGATCTTTTTGTCCTTTGAGTCAAATTCCATCTTTAAGGAGTTTTATCTGTCTCCTGTATGCCTGCACAGTATGGGTCTTTGTTTCTAATACTACAGGCTTTTTTCCCACTGCTTTCTTTATGAAGGAGAGATCGTA
This sequence comes from Candidatus Woesearchaeota archaeon, assembly GCA_014729675.1. GTDB lineage: Archaea > Nanobdellota > Nanobdellia > Woesearchaeales > WJKL01 > WJJM01. The sequence continues at coordinate 5,731 of WJJM01000020.1, forward strand.
ATGCCCTTTTCCAAGATCAAGATGCCTGTCTTTTCCATCATTATAGCCATCGCAGATATGGAAATATGAAGGGTTTAGGTCCAGGAATCTTTTTAGGAAATGGCCTGTTTTTTTATCATGGCTATGAGCTGAGGCTATAGCGTGTGAAAAGTCAAGACAAAAATCCTTGCCTGTCTTTTTCATAAATTTCTTTACTTTTTCAGGTGTGTCTAAGATGCCACCATTGCATTGGTTTTCTAAGATTACTCTTTTATCTTTTATGTTTCTTATGAAATCCAAGGAATTTTTCTCTGAGCAGCTTTTGTTAAGTATCTTGCCTGAATGGAGGACTATGACTTTTGCTTTCAGCTTGTCTGCAAGCTTTATCGTCTGCTGCATAAGGTCATCATTCAGTGATTCCAACCTTGAATCTGCTGGGTTCATCTTAAACATCTCATGAGGTGCATGGACAGTAAACTTTGTTTTAGGGATTTTTCTTGGATTGAATCCTGGGACAGCCATAACTTCGATAAAATCAGAAAATCCAGTCAATCCTGGAATTTGGCGCCATCTGTCTGGAAAAATCTTGATTCCTATGTTCATTTTAATTAATATGTCTAATTATTATTTAAATATTTCTATATTTGTTTATCTATTTTAAAATATATTGGACATTGTTTATTTATTTTTAGATAAAATATATAAATTGTCTATAATATTGCATAAAAAAATAAATAAAACAAGGTGAAAAATATGGATGAAACTGAGAATTACAAAATAAAAGACATATCATTAGCAGATTTTGGAAGAAAAGAGATAGAGATAGCTGAGAAAGAGATGCCTGGGCTGATGGCCACAAGGGAAAAATACGGGCCTTCGAAGCCTTTAGCTGGAAAAAAGATAATGGGTTCGTTACATATGACAATACAGACAGCTGTTCTTATCGAAACTTTAGTTGAGCTGGGAGCTGATGTAAGATGGGCTTCATGCAATATCTTTAGTACGCAAGATCATGCAGCTGCAGCTATAGCCAAGGAAGGCATCCCTGTATTTGCCTGGAAAGGAGAGACATTAGAGGAATATTGGGAATGCACATTAAAAGCATTGACATGGCCTGATGGTTCAGGACCTGACCAGATAGTTGATGATGGAGGAGATGCTACTCTTCTTATACACAGAGGATATAATGCTGAAGAGGACTCTTCAATACTTGATGAGCCTACTGAAAATAAAGAGCTGCAGATAATAAATGAAACCTTAAAAAAAGTTCTGTCAGAGGATCCTGAGCATTGGCACAAGGTTGCTAAAGATGTAAAAGGTGTTTCTGAAGAAACTACAACTGGTGTGCATAGGCTTATACAGATGGAGGAAAAGGGGGAGCTTTTGTTTCCAGCTGTAAATGTTAATGATTCTGTAACAAAATCAAAGTTTGACAATGTATACGGATGCAGGCATTCTTTGACTGATGGTATCAAGAGGGCTATGGATGTTTTAATTTCAGGAAAGACTGCTATGGTATGTGGGTATGGAGATGTTGGAAAAGGTTCTGCTGAAAGCTTAAAACAGGAAAAAGCTCAAGTTATGGTATCGGAAGTAGATCCAATATGTGCCTTGCAAGCATGTATGGCTGGATTGAAAGTTACAACTGTTGAGGATGCACTGCCTTATGCAGATATCTTTGTCACGACAACAGGGAACAAAGATATCATAACAGCTGAACATATGTCAAAGATGAAGGATCAGGCCATAGTTTGCAATATAGGGCATTTTGACAACGAGATAGAGATGGCAAAGCTTGAATCGTGGCCAGGAGTAAAAAAAGAAGAGATCAAAGGATCAGAATGTCCTGTCCACAGATATACTTTTGAAGACGGGCATTCGATTTATGTTCTTGCTGAAGGCAGACTTATCAATCTAGGTTGTGCAACCGGACATCCAAGCTTTGTCATGAGCAACTCTTTTACAAACCAAACAATAGCCCAGATAGATATAGCAAATAATCCTGACAGGAAAGTTTCGGTTGTCAGATTGAGTAAAGAACTGGATGAAGAAGTTGCAAGGCTGCATCTTGATAAGCTAGGGGCTAAACTAACTACATTAAGACCTGAGCAAGCTGAATATATAGGTGTTAAAGTAGAAGGACCTTATAAGCCTGAGCACTATCGTTATTAGTATTTTTTTATTTCTTTTTTTAGAAAAAACTAAAAATAAAAAAAAGAAAAAGGAAATTAAATCTTTCCCATCATCTTCTTGATTATTGGTTTTGATTCGTCCTTTAGAGCCAATCCAAAACCTATAGCCAGAGCAAGCATTATTCCTGCAAGAATTATCAGGAAACTGCTTTCTGCAACAGACACATCTATGCCAAGCTGGTTTAATGCTATAATCAATGTGAATATCACGATGATTATCTTTGTTATGTATGCAATAAGCTTGGAAGATGTTGATTTTATCTCCTCAACCTTGGATGCCACATAATCTGCTGCAATAAAACCGATTACTGCAACCAGCACTGCTGCTATAAGATTTGGTATCCACAATGAAGCCTTTACCAAGAATTCTGACAATGCTTCAAGGTTTACCAAAGCTGCTGCCGGTGTCAAAAACAATACAAAGATGTACCATTTCACTACAAGTCCAACAACCCTGGACAACTCAAATTTTCCTGCAGATTTCTGCAGATTTGTCTTTTCAACTACAAACTTGTCAAGCTGGACTTTTTGAAGAACTTTTTTTACAAGAAGTCCGAAAGCCCATCCAACAATGTAGCCTATAACAAGGACAACTATCGCTCCGATCAACCCTGGAATTATACTAACAAATGAGTCCCATAAACTTACCAGCGGACTTATGAGAGCCTGTCCTGTTTCTTCAAGAATAGCCATTGCTATCACCTCTTTTGACTCTATTATACAAACTAGTATATAAATATTATGATAAGGTTTTTATAAAAAAAGAACTATAACAAGTATATGGCAAGAAAACCTGTTGCTGCTGGGATGTTTTATGAAGATGATTTTAGTGAATTAGATAAACAGATAATAACCTGTTTTGAAGAAGGCACTGGAAGTTTGCCTGCTTCAAAAAAAGATAAAGATATCAAAGGGATTATTGCTCCGCATGCAGGCTATGCTTTCAGCGGGAAATGCCAGGCATGGGCTTACAAAGAAGTTGGAGAGGCTGAGATGCCTAGTGTTTATATTGTTTTGGGGACAAATCATTCAGGGATAGGCGGAACCTGTACATTGATTGAAGATTTTGAGATGCCTTTTGGAAAAGTCAAGGTTGACAAAGAATTTGCAAAAAGCATGATAGGGAAAAGCATAAATGAGAATAAAGAAGCTCATTCTAAAGAACATTCTATAGAAGTCCAGTTGCCCTTTCTTCAATTTGTCAACAAGGACAGACTTAAAGAGGTAATGATAGTACCTATATTAGTAAGGCATGGAGAAGATTATGAAAGATTAGCTAAAGATATAGTAAACACTGCAAAACAGCTGGACAGAAAGATAATTGTAATTGCTTCAAGTGACTTCACGCATTATGGGATAAGCTATGCTTATATTCCTTTTACAGACAATGTGAATAAGAAGGTGCATGAGATGGACAAGAAAGCGATAGAATTTCTGGAGAAGATGGATGCTTTTAGTTTTATAGAATATGTCAATACTAATCAGATGACAGTATGCGGGGCTTATGCGATTGCAGCTGCTGTTGAAACCTGTAAGCTGCTAGGTGGAGAAAAAGGTAAGTTGCTGAGATACTATACCTCTGGAGACGTTACAGGAGATTATGGGAATTCTGTTGGTTATGGAGCTATCTTGTTCAAATAAAGAAAAACTTAAATATATGTTATATATGTTTTTGTTGTTTAGAGCGGATTGTTTTTGGTTAGTGCTCATGTTTTGATTCTGTAGATTATCAGGGGTATATTATGGGCAATATAAATATGGGCGCAAGATATGCCATAGAGGAATATCTTAATATAAATCCAAAACACAGAGTAGTTATAATAACTGATAGAAAATCAGGAAGAATAGCAAAGAATCTGTTAGATGAATCCAAAAAAATAACTTATGATGTGAACTGTTTTTTTATGGAGGATTACTGTACAGGAAAAAGAAGAAAATTTCCCAGCAAGATAACAGATCTTTTTCAGGATCCAGAACAGAAAGTTGCAAGCTTTTATCTCCTTGCTGATACACAGGAAAGGTATTCAAAAAAATATGAATTGATCAATATGGGAGACCCTGTCTCTGAACTGCTAGACAAGGAACATCCCAGAAATATCAAACATGTATGTATGAACGGAATCTCAGGAAGGATAATGAGAGAAGGCATGTGTGTACCAAAAGACATAATAAAAAAATACAGCAATCTTGTGTTTAAGAGGGTAAAAGGTGCAAAAAAGATAGAGCTGTATTCTCCAGGGGGAACTGAACTAGAGATGAAACTGGATCCAAGAAGGGTGGAATGGTCTAAAGAAGATCATGTCGATTATGGTGTATGGGAAAATCTCCCTTTAGGGGAAGTATACTCTTCTCCAGTAGACTGCAACGGAAAACTAGTGATAGATTGCATGATTGGAGGGTATGAAAAAGAATATGGTTTTGGATTTTTAAAGAGGTATCCTATAACATTCAATATAGAAAAAGGAGAAGTTAGGAGTATGTCATGCAAAAGGGCCACGCATCTTATCAGTATGTTGGAAGATGATCTTAACGCAGATGAATCTGCAAATTATGTTGGTGAGATAGGATTTGGCACTAACTTCTGGATAAACAAACTTATAGGCAATATGCTGCAGGATGAGAAATTTCCAGGTGTTCATATAGGGCTTGGGTCTTCTATGCCCGACTGTGGAGATGACTGGAGATCGAGCAATCATCTGGATATGATAATGCTTCAGCCTTATGTTTTTGTGGATAATAAGCCACTGATAGAAAAGGGAGGATATGTATTCAAGAATGGAAACTTTTTTCGTTGAGGTTATAGTGAGTGTTAGAGCTTTTCTTTTGGCAACATGCGGGCTGCCTCATATGTGGAAAATCCTAGATGCCAAAGATTTCAACGGATTGTCTATAGTCTTTATATTGTGCAGGAGTATTCTAAGCCTCATAAATGAGTCTTAGAATCTCAAAAGAGTCATAGGTGTGGGGCTCAATTTGAGCAATCAATCTAATTTTTCTAAGTAGCTAGGAAGGCCTTCTATCTGCCTTAGATTTGTCTTAAATAAGAAGTCTCTTGGATTGTTGTCTATCTTTACTCCGAACTGTTTTAGTCCTGAGGACAACCTTGAGTAGAGCTCTTTTCCTTTTTTGTCTAAATCTGTCAGGATGATGCAGGGCCTGCCTATCTTTACAACATTTTCTATCACTGCATATAATGGTCTTTTTAGAGTTATGATGTTTTTTATGTCGAACTTTTCAAGAGATTTCTTGTCTTTTATTCCTTCTACTATTATGATGGAATATTCTGATTCTTTTCTTAGTTTCTTTAAAAATTCATTAAATTCCTGCTTTGATGGCATATATTTATATAATAGATATATGTATAAAAAAGTATGGAATATGAAATTGTTGAAGGAGCTTTTGGAAAAGCCCGCGGATTGATGTTTTCAAAGAAAAAGAATCTTATATTTGTCTTTCATAAAGAGAGAAGGGTTGGGTTGCATATGTTTTTTGTGTTTTTTCCTATAGATGTCCTGTTTCTTGATGAAGATAAGAAGATAATAGAGATAAAGAAGAATTTTAAGCCATTTAGGTTCTATAAATCAAAGAAAAAAGCAAAATATGTTGTTGAAATAAGTGAAAAAAATAATTTTAATGTTGGGGAGAGTTTTTCTTTTTGAAAAAGACAAAAGCCAAGACTGCCAATAATGCTATCGCAGCTATGATATAAGCTGTCCAGTTAGTATCTTCCATCTCCACTATCTTTTCTTTTTCTTCTTCAGGTACATCTTCTTCAGATATCTCTTCTTCAGTTTCAGGCTCTGGAGCAGGCTGTGTTTCTGGTTCTTGTATGTCTATTGGCTCTGTCTGCTGAAGCTCTTCCACAAATCTAAATGATACATCTGCAGAATCTCCTGAAATAGAATTTACAGTTATCGATAAGTCATCTTCTCCATCTCCATCCACATCTACAAGCCCTGTCTCTCCAAGATAGACTGTAGTATATAATGGGTCTGATGAAAAAGTCTTGAATTTTACCCTGTCTGATGCTATCATATCCGGCCTTATATTATGGCTTTGTCCTTCTAATGAAAACTTGACAATATAATATCTGTGCATACCTTTAACCGTCAGGCTGTTGTAGAGTGTGGATTCCTGATAAGTGTATCTGGATCCTCCGCTGCCCCCTCCTGTTGATGTTGTGTCTGAAGACGATGAAATTCCAGACGCCCCAAATATAGAGAAATGGGTTGTATTTGCCCATACATAGTTTGCTGAAGTATTTACTCCACCATTTGGAGGATCATAAGAGCTCCAAATACCGCTTGTTGCATTATAATATGATATTCTTAGAGTGCTTTCATCAAGTCCAGAAACATCAGAGTCTGAATAATACATCTTTATTATTGCCCAGTCCAAGCCAGACATGTTCAAGTCAAAGCTCATGAACAATCCTATCGGAGTGCTGAAACCTGATGTTGAGGGAGCAGGATTATCTTCATATTGTGAAACAGTCATAGTTCCTGTTGTAGATACTCCTGTCATCAAAGATATGTTTGCTGAGATGTTATTGTTGGAAAGCTCTGTCTGGTTAACATCTGTTTCTGTGTTGGCTGTTGTTGTTATAGGGATATTTGCAGCCTGTGATTGTAAAGAGGAAGTTGTTAAGGTTTTTCTTTCAGATTCAGCTGTGTTTCCGTTGTCATCTTCGCATGATACGTACCATGTTTGAGTTTTGTATTGGATGCTTATGTTTTCAACTGTATTTGTTGTTCCAAGGTTATCTGTCCCTTTGTCTGTGAAAGAAGTGATGTTTTTTACAGTTCCGTCAACATATAGTGTGCAGTTTCCAGTGGAATCCAATGCGTATGGAAGGAAGTTGCTCCAGTCATATGTAAAGTTTTCGTATAGGTTAGATTGGTTCAGAGTATAGCCTTCTTCAGGGTTATTGAGCTTTATAGACAATGTGTTGTTGGCTATTGTTATTGTAGCAGGATCTGCTTCTCCTCCTGGCTGAAAATGCATACCATAAGGATTATTATTAGAGATTGTGTTATTAAGTACATCTATGTCGTCTGATGCATATATATCGATTCCGCATTCTGCTGGAGGTACTATTCCTTCTCCTAAGTTGTCTTTTATTGTATTTCCCTGTATCAAGGTATCAGCTGAAACTGAGTTATATATGAATATTCCTGTCTTTTGATTATTTTTTACAATATTATTTGTTATATTATTATGGTATGCGCCGCTTAGTATGATGCCGTTATTGTTGTTATAAGATATATCATTGTCGTCTATCCTGTTATAGTTTGAGTTGAACTTGATATATACTCCTGCATCAAGAGGATCTGCATCATTATACCATACAGTATTATCATGGATATAGTTGCTTGATGATGTGTCAAAATAGATTCCTGCATCAGTATTATGCTTGATTGTATTGCTGGTTATATTGTTATTGTCTGAATCTTCCAAGTATATTCCTTTTTGGGTGTTATTGAACACTGTATTGCTGTCTATCCTGTTGTTGTATGAATCTTTTAGATAGATGCCGTTGTCATTTTCTATTATATCATTTGACTGTATCAAGGAATTGTTTACATTCTCCAGATGCAAAGCTGAGAAAGCAACATCTACATTGCTTGTCAGATTATTTCCAGTTATCTGGTGGCCTATGGAATTGTAGATTCTAATGCCTTTATCAAAACCAGTTATACTACAGTCCTGGATTATTAGATTATCATAACCATTAGAATCGATCCCTATGTTTGAGCCTCCATCAGAATTGTTCCCATATATTGTCTTATCTGAACAATCTATAACTATGTTATCCTTTTCTATAACAAGGCCATCACTATCTACTGCGCTGCAGTCAAGATTTTGTGTCAATGTAAAATCACTTGTTATAACGTTTCCGCAGGCAAGATTTACTGTTGATGTCAGAGTAGATGAAGATGCTGTATTCCCTGAACCATCTATGGCAGTTACATAAAAACTTACACTTGGATAATTTGCTGATGCAGTTGTATATGTGAAATTACACCATGAGTCTGTTGAATTTTTTGTTTCATTCAGACTGCCACCAACATACAACTGACAAATAAGATTTTCTGTATCCAAGCTTGTATCTGTCCAGTTTGTAGCTATATTTATGGTGTCTCCTATGTCTACAGAGGAATCAGATGAATTGTAATTTAATACTGGATCTGTTGTGTCTGATATTGTGATAGATGTATTATCCTCTGCAAAAGTATACTGGGATGAATTCCGGAATTCTGCACTGTTCCATGCATCTCCTGTTCCTGTTACTGTAAAATTTATATAAATTACTTTTGATTCTCCTGCAGTAAGATTAATATACCATTTTATCTCATTTTCAGATTCATTATAGTAATCATATGCTAGGCTTGTCTCATTTTCAAAATCAAGATTTCCTTCGGGTATTCTATAATAAGAATCATATATGTGGTATCCTGTTAGATCAGAAGCTCCGATGTTTGTTACATTTATTATAAATTGAGCAGTTCCTCCTGTCTCGACAGGATTATTCAATGCTGTTTTTGTTATGCTTACATTTGCTGCAGCTGCATTTGCTGCATAGAACAATACTGCAATTAATAAGAATATTGGTAATAATCTTCCCTTTTTCATCCTAACACACCCTTTTATCAACTTGATAAGGATAAAAGATATTTAAATGTATCCATTTCAAAGGCTCTGTAGAAAAAGTGCGTCTGTGCCATTATGTTCGATATGGGTAACTTTTTAACATAATGGAGGGTCAGATGGAACTGAATAGGTTGTCATACTTTAGCAAAGTTTTCTATTCAGCGGAATAGGAATTTTTCTACATGGTCTATCTCAAAACTAAATTAAAAAGATTTATATATGTGCATAACAGAGTTCAGCGTATAAGAAAAGAGGTGCTTATCAAATGTCAAAAAGAATAAAATGGTTCAAGGATATTTCTAAAGATGATGTAGATGTGGTTGGAGGAAAAGGAGCTAACCTGGGAGAGATGACCAAGGCAGGATTGCCTATACCTCCTGGATTTATGGTAACTGCGCAAACCTATAAGGAGTTTATAGAAGAGACAGGTATAAAAGATAAGATACTGGATATGCTGAAGAATCTTGATGTAAATGATACTGGGAAGCTGCAGAAGACTGCAAAAGAAGTGCAGAGGGTCATAAAAGAAACTGAGATGCCTGAAGAGATAAAAGAAGAGATAAAAGAGAACTACAGCATGATAGGTGTTCATGAGAAAAGCGAATCAGATGATGTTCTTAAAGGAAAAGAAGAGTTTGTGGCATGCAGAAGCTCTGCTACAGCAGAAGACCTTCCTGAAGCCAGCTTTGCAGGACAGCAGGCTACTTTTTTGAATATTAAGGGAGAAGAAGATGTTGTTGAAGCTGTAAGGAAATGCTGGGCATCTTTATTCACTGCAAGAGCAGTTTATTACAGAAAAAAGAATGACTTTCCAACTGAAAAGGTATTTATAGCTGTAGTTGTGCAAAAGATGGTAAATGCAGACAAAGCAGGAGTCATGTTTTCTATAAATCCTTCAACAAATGATGACACAGAAGTTATGATAGAAGGGGCATTTGGGCTGGGAGAAGCTGTTGTTTCCGGAAGCGTGAACCCTGACCTATATATCGTCAATAAAGAAGACCTTAAGATCAAGAAATCTGAAGTCAAGGAGCAGAAAAAAAAGATAGTAAAGGATGAAGAGACAGGCAAGACTGTTGAAAAAAAGCTTTCCAAAGAAGAGGAAGATAAGCAAGTGTGCAATAACAAGGAGATAAGAGAGCTGGCAAGATTGGCCAAAAAGATAGAGGAGCATTATGGAAAGCCGCAGGATCTGGAATGGGCCATAGAAGGCAGCAGAGTATATATCGTGCAGAGCAGAGCTGTAACAACATTCAAGAAAAAAGAAGAAGGAAAAAAGATTGAAAAAGGCGAAGGAAAAAGTGAAGAAGGGGCAGAAGTGCTGGTCAAAGGGGAGACTGCTTCTGCAGGAGTGGCTTCAGGACCTGTAAAGATAATAAAAAGCGCAGATGAACTTGATAAGATAAATGAAGGGGATATACTTGTTACGACCATGACAACACCGGACATGGTACCTGCAATGCAGAAAGCTGCAGCAATAGTCACAGATGAAGGAGGCTTGACATGCCATGCGGCTATTGTCTCCAGAGAGATGGGTACTCCATGTATTGTGGGGACTGGAAATGCAACTAATGCCTTAGAAGATGGAAAAGAAGTTACAGTCCATGCTACTCATGGAAAGGTATATGCTGGAAAGCTGGAAGGGGCTGAAAAGGAAAAAGAAGAGAAAGTTCTTCAGGCAGGAGGGCAGAAGATAATAACTGCTACAAAGATAAAAGTAATATCTGACCTTCCGGACATGGCTGAAAAAACAGCTGCAGAGCATGATTCAGATGGTGTGGGATTAGTAAGATTAGAGATAATGATCGCACAAGGAGGGATGCATCCTGCTGAGTACATAAGACAGGATAAGAAAGAGGATTATATCAAACTTCTTATGAAAGGCATAGGCGGAATAGCCAGAGCTTTCAAGGGAAAGAAGGTCTGGATAAGAACTTCTGATATGAGAAGTGATGAATACAGAAATCTTGAAGGCGGGGATAAAGAGCCAAAAGAAACAGACCCTATGATTGGATGGCATGCCATAAGAAGATGCTTAGATGAGCCTGAGATACTAAAAGCTGAATTCGAGGCTGTGAAAAGGCTGCATGATGAAGGATTAAAGGATGTAGGGGTCATGGTCCCATTTTTGATAAGGACAAGAGAACTTCGTGAAGCTAAAAAACTGATGAGAGATGTTGGATTAGAGCCTTGCGAGGATATTGATTTTGGAGTCATGATAGAAACCCCTGCTTCGTGTTGGATAATCGACAAGCTTATCGATGAAGGCATAAGTTTTGTTTCTTTCGGCACAAATGACCTTACTCAGTTGACATTAGGGATTGACAGGAACAATGGAAGAATAGCCAAGCTTTTTGATGAGATGCATGAAGCTGTTCTTGGAGAGATGTCCATGGTTATAAGAGCATGCAAGAAAGCAGGTGTTGAAACATCTATATGCGGCCAGGCAGGATCCAGGCCTGAGATGGCAAAGTTTTTGGTAAATGAAGGCATCGACTCTATATCTGCAAATGCTGATGCTGTTGAAGATATAAGGATGGTCGTTGCCCAGACCGAAAAGGCATTGCTGCTTGATGCTGAAAGGGAAGAGATTGCAGAGAGGGAGAAGAAGTAAAATTTTATTTTATTTTTTTAGAAATTAAAAGTATTTATTGATTATTTTTAATTTAATCATATAAGCACAAAAAATTGATGCTGGCGAACCTGTATCTTATGGTCTGATGATAACTATCTTCTTTGTTAAGCTTTTATGAAGGTAATAAGTGAATTCTTCTTCTGCTTTTAGTTTTGCTTGTTTTATGAGTTTTTTATAGTCTATAAAATCAGGGAATCCTATCACTGCTTTTTTCTTTAGTATCTGTTTTAATGTTTTTAGGAATTCTTTGTAAAGTATGTTGAGGTCTTTTGCTCTTGTGTTTTTTGAGTAGGGAAGATCTGTTGCAATGTAATTGAACTTGGTTTTTATCTTTGTTGCATCTTTTAGTTTCAATGTGCAATCTTTTATCTTGAAATGTTTTAGGTTTATCTCTGCTCTTTTGAGCATTATCTTGTCTATATCGTAGCCTGTTGGTTTTAAGTTGATCATGCCTGCTTCTATCAGGATGCCGCCTGAGCCGCAGAAAGGGTCCAATAGTGTTCCTTTTTTTATGCCTGTTAAGTTTACCATTGCTCTTGCCAGTCTTGGATGCAAAGAAGAAGGGTGGAGTTCTGGGCGCAGATGGGGTTTTCTTGATTCAAATTTCTCTTTAAGTTCTTCTATCTTTAAGGAAACTATTATCCTGTTGTTTATCTTGTTGAATATTATCTCAGTTGAGGGATTTCTTAGTTTTGCTTTTGGTAAAGAGAGATTATTCCAGATTAAAGAAGCCAGGGATCTTTCTGTATTTTCTGTGTTTTTGAAATTGTGTGCTCTTATGCAGAAGTTTTTTTTGTATATTTTTTTCCATTTGAAGTTGTTTATGTCTTTTTCTAACTGGTTTTTTGTTGTTATGAACAATAGTCTGTGTATCTCTTTTGTGTAGGCTAATCTTTTGTAGTTTCTGAATCTTGTGTCTGTGATTAGAAGATTATCATAAAGGACATGTTTTTTCTTTTTTGTTAATGCTAGGACTTCCTGTTTTGATAATTCTATGTCTTGTTTTGATAAGATGAATATTGTTTTCATTTTTAGTAATGTTTAAATACGAGTTGAATTCTTATTTTATAATGGGAGATATGATAGACTATATAAAATACACTGTAATGGATCTGGTAATGCCTGCTACTTATGTCGAGCTTATCAGAAAGATGGGAGAGGATGGAAAAAGCAGGATAATGTATAATATTGATAAAGCTGCGTTTTCTGGACCAGTTTCCAGAAATAATGGATCTATCGATAATCTCTTTGAATATTATATCAGTTCAAAGAAGAAACATGGGTTTTTCTGAGAGTTTTTTATGAAGTGCATTTTTTTAAAGTTTCTTAATTCTATCTCTAAGTCAATTAGCCTATATGATTGAAAGCCTTTCTTGAGATCAGGATTTGTAAAAATCCTATATATGGCACTCGCATTCATCCAGAATGCTCGTGCATCTTAAAATTATAAAATCTGTCTTCTTGAATTTTTTTCAATGCCCTTCAGGATCCTGGAAATAAAGCGCAGATTTATTTTCAATGTCGAGAATCAAAGATTCTCGGATTAAAAAATAATCTTCGATTATTTTTCAATATAGAAAAATATTTAAATGGTTTTTGAAATTTAATATACATGGTAAGGGGCAGGCCTGTTGAGAGCAGGATAAGGCAGAATATAGTCGAGATACTCTATTTTATGAAGAGAGGGTATGGTTATGACATTGCAAAAGCCTATATGCAGATATTTCCAAGAGTAACAAGAAGGAGCATCTATTATCATCTGAAAAAAGGCGTTGAGACAGGAGAGTTCAAGATAGGTGAGATAAAGAAGGAGCATGGAGATTATTCCTGGGGCGGTGAAGTGGAAAAGATATATTATGAACTGGGATCTGAGGCAAAACCTAAGATGTCTAATAAAGTTAAGAAGTTTTTTGATAAGAAGTGAGTTATTTCTTTTATCTTGATTAGAAAAACCCTAATCTGTATCTTAATTGGATACGCTTTATGAACAGAATCTCCTTGTCTAAGCGAAACAGAACAAACCTGCAGTTCTTGTTTTGGAAAAGGGAGATTTAATTTATTTCACAATCTTCTTCAGGAATCCCATCAAAGCGTATGCTTCTCTTTTTGTCAATAGTGATTTTGATATGAGTTTCTTCCAGACTAATATTTGAGTTTGTTTTTTTGAAGTTGTCCTGAAATCCATATTCTTCATAGCCTTGTTGAGCATCTTCAATACCTGATCTTTTTCTTTCTTAGAAGCAGGGATGAACCTGTCTGTGATCTTTGCCTTTTCTGAATCCTTGAAGAGTTCATACAATATGACCGAGACTGAATGGGAGAGGTTCATGGCAGGATATTTAGGAGAAGTTGGGATCGTAACAGTATAGTCGCATAATGCTATCTCATCGTTGAAAAGCCCTTTGTCCTCTCTGCCGAAAACAATACCTATCTTTCTTTTTTTATCTTTTATCTTTGAGATATTCTTTGCTAATTGTTCAGAAGTTATAGGAGAACGTGGAATATTATAGTCTGTTCCCAGTTTGGATGTTGTTGCGATGAGGTAATCGAATCTTTTTAGATAAGATGATCTTTTTGGCTTTGCCTTCTTTATGATATCCTCTGCATGCATGGCCCTTTTTCTTGCTGTAATCGTGTTTATCCTGCACTGTGGATCTATTATGACCAAATCATCTATGTTGAAGTTTCTTATTAGCCTGGCTATCGCTCCTATGTTTCCTGAGTTTTTGGGACCAATCAGAATTACAGATATCATAGTGAAGGATATATTAATTTTTTAAGAAAAGGAAAAAGGATGTTTATTATCAGCAATAAAAGAATGAATAGACTAAGAAGTTTCCAAAGCCTTGCTGCTTTTTCTTCGCTGAAGAATCTTTTTAAGGATGTCAATGTCATCCTTCCTCCGTCTACAGGGCCCAAAGGAAGGAGGTTTGCAAGACCTATTCCAAGGCTTAGTATGAAAAGCCAATTTAGGAATTGCAACAGATAAAGAAGGGAAACAGGAATTGTTTTTCCATATGTTGAAACGACAGAATCTTTTACTTTTGTGTTGCTGCTCATGAATATACCATAATATGTCTTGATTCCATCTTCTTTTCCAGCTATAGGATTTACAGTTATTTTCTTTTCAGGAGTCTGAAAGACAACATCGTCTCCAGGATCTTTTGATGATAATAAAGAGTTTATGTTTGTCCTGTTTATCTCTACTCCATCTATAGCAGTGATTATATCTCCTTTTTTAATGCCAGCTTTCTCTGCAGGTGCTCCTTCTACCACATCTTCTATCTCTATGCCGTCAAATTCAAATGCTGAGCCTGCCAAAGGAGAGATTACAAACAAAGAAATTATAAGAACAACTATTGCTGTAAGGATGTTTGAGAAAGGGCCTGCTGAAAATACAGACAACTGCTGTTTTGCTGTCTTTTTGGACAATTGCTTTTCATCAGGCTCTACAAATGCAAGAGGGATTATAGCAAACATGCCAATCCCTGAAGAATTTACTTTTGTATTATGAAGTCTTGCAATCACTCCGTGAGAGAACTCATGTATAATAACAACAATGAACAAAGATATAATCCCATACCAAAAAGGCACATAGATAAATCCTGGGATTTTTATACCTGGAACCACCAATGATATGACAGGATCTGAATCAGGTATGAACAGAAGATTGTATATTCCTTTCAGAAGAAATCCAGTGATAAACAGCATTCCAATAAAACAAATGTATATCCCCATGGATGACAGAACCCTTAAGGATCCTGAAAATCTTTTTGCGATACGATCCATGAGCTTAAGGCCAATATTGGTCTTGTATAATGCTATTATGCCATGGATTTCAAACTTTTTCCTGTATAGATATATAATAATAAAGATTATAGAGTAAAAAATAATCGCTGATATAAGATTTACATCCATATAATAAAAACCTCTTTATTTTTTCCTTGCAGGCCTAAGGTCTCTGCTTCCGCACTTTCTGCAGCTTACTTTTCCCTGGCTGACCTTCATAGAGCTTGCTCTGATCTTGCTCTTGCATTTTCTGCATACAAAGATATTTCTTTGCTTTCTCTTTTCTGCTTCTTCGAACTTTGCCATCTTATAGTTAAATTATTTTTTTAATTTTAAATTGTGAACCTTATCATGCCCAGCAGTTGAGTTTTTTATCCCTGGACCTGTTTCATGACTTTTGAGTCAAGTATTACCCAGTAAAGTACATTAGCACCTTCAACTACCTGATCTTTTAGATCTCCTGGTATATCCAGGTCAAATGTCTCATATGTTTCTGAATCCATAACATTTGCTTTGTCTCCTGCTATTGACAATACCTGGGCAGTCTTTTTCTCAATTATCGGAACTTCGACATGATCGTGGCCTGGCATCACTGTCACTCTTTTTTTTCCGTCTATAAGGCCAACTGCTGATAATCTTACTTTTGCATGGCCATGTTTTCCTGGCCTTGATGTCTGAGTATCTGTAACCTTGCATGCAGCCCCGTCAAGAACCACATAACTTCCCTTCTGCAGGGAGCCTACCTGTACTGTTTTTGTTTCTCCTGTCATTTAAAATCCCCCTTTGAGTTTATAATAAAAATAAAATTTTTTCCTTTTATTTAAAATAGTTTCTATTTTAGGTTATTTTGATGCCAACCTGACATCTCCTGCTTTTATTGTCTTTCTGCCTGCATGGACTGCCAGCTTTACTGCCTGGGATGCTATCTCTTCTGCTTTTTCCTCTACAACATTCTTTAAAGCTGCTTTTGCTTTGTCTGAAACCCTGTCTGCACCTGCTTTTTTCAGGACCTTTTCCATGGCTGCCAAAGGCAATATTTTTTTTGAAACCATAATGATCACCTATAATTTTCAAAATAAGGGGATATATAAAGTTTTTGGTTAAAAAAAGTTATTTTTGGCTTTTTTCAGCAGTTTAAAGAAAGAATCAGGCTTTTTTGGGGCTTTCCTGCACAGATATCTTATCTCTGCTTCTGCATTTTTTAAGCCTATAAATTCTTTTTCCTGTTTTTTAAATCTTGAAGTGTGGTAATAACTTCTTCCATTTTTAGTATAAAACTGGTGTTTCTTATGGAGCATCTCATGATACATCACATAATCCAGAGCTAATTGAGAGCCCTTAAGAACAGAAGATATCCTGATCGTGTTTGTCTGGTATTCATAAGAGCCAAGTTTTACAGTGGATCGTGAACCCCATTTCAGGTTGGGCATGTCCATCGTGTTGTAGAAATATTTTTGATTGATTCTTTCAAATGAATGCTTAAGTGAGGGATCTATGTGGGTTATAGGGGCTAAGGATGATATGTTTCTTATGAAAGAGTCGTAGAGACTGATATTTGTCGTGTGCTTTTTTTGCTTTAGTATCCTTATCAGCAAAGACTGTATCAAGCCAATCCTTATCTCTCTGTTTACTGTTTTCCATTCTTTTGAAAGGTTGAAGGTAAGATTGTTCCTGTATAGTTTTACATTTGCATTGTAAGGCTTAAATTTTCCAGAATAGTTTAGATAAGTGTTGTATGCCATTTCTTTTTCTGGATAGATTTGATGGAATGCCTGCTCAATTATGTTCATGATGAAATGCTAAGATAGAAAGTATTTAATTATTTTCCTAAAAATAAGATTTATTGAATTCTATGGATATTGAGCTTTCAAGTGCATCTTTGCAAAGTTCGTTTATACGCTCTATCATGCTTTTGATGTGCCCATTGGAAGAAGATATCTTCATCTTATTAAGGGTGGTTTTGAGTTCTGTTGTGCTTTTCTTTTTTACAAGAAGGTCTGAAAGGAACCCTACATGTTTTTTTATCAGGTTTATATCTTCTTTAGAAAGAGTATCTTTTCTTAGGCTTACAAGAATATCGCCTATGTTCTCAAGCTTTTTGAATATGTCCTTATAGAAAAATATATCTTCATTATGGTTTATTGTATTTTCCTTTTTTAGATTCCTGTTGTTGATGCAGGAGAAAAGTATCCTCTCTGAAAGATGGTAGAGCTTATCTATGGATGTTTCAGTTTGATCTAATGTTGAGGAATCTTTGTTCTCAAGAGAAGCTAAAAGGAGATCGAGAAGGTATGTTATCCTTATGAGAAGCTTCTGGATGTTTACGCTTATATCATTGAAAAGGAAAGAGATTGTCATATTTTTCTCGCTTTCTGAAGTTATGTCATATCCTTCCAGATAAGTTAGTATTTTTCTTATCGATCTTATCTGCCCATAATCCTGTTTTTTTATAAGGATATTTATCTGATCTATGTTCTTTACATAGCAAAACATTATGAACTCAGAAATATTACTTATGTCTTCTAAGTTTATAGATATATGATTCTGATTATCTTTTTCATTGTTCGTGTTCTTTATTATCAGCTCATTATTTTCGTTTTTATCGATAAATATGTTGTCTTTCGCTTTTAGTTTGTTTGATATTACCCATTGTTTTGGAAGAGAAACAGAATATGACCTATTTCCTACGAGCTGGATCTTTCTGGATTCCATTATACAGAATATATTGTTGATAATGCTATATAAACTTTTCTATTGCTATATAATTATTTTAGCAAAAGTATATATTTTTGGTTTGCTCTAAAGATAATATAATCATCAGGGGTGATTTAATGGGAAAAAGACTTTTGTATAAGAACGGGAGGCTTTATTCTGTAGCGCAGGATGGAGCTCTAAGAGAAGTACATGAAGGAGAAGATATTGTAGAGGACATTGAAAGGGATATCTGGCAGAACATAATAAGAGGAGGATGGGACTTTTAATTTTTTATTTTTATTCTCTCTGAACTTCGTATCTTAAGATAGCTGCGACCATACCTATATCTCTCAGCTGGATTCCTTCTCTTGTCTCTGTGGAGATTATCTCTACATTAGTGTTTACTTTTTCTGCTTCTTTTTCAAAAAGATCTATCTTCTCTTCATTAAGGTCTTCTGAAAGAAGCAAAGTGTCTACTGCTCCTATCTGAAGGTTCTGCATGACTTCGCCTTCTCCATAATTTACCATGTTTGTGTTTTTAGAGAGGTATTCAAAGAACTTGTTCATTATCTTTTTTTCTCCTGCTATCTCTTCCTTAGCAAGGATGTCTTCTGACTTATCTACAAGCTCCTGGACCCCAAAATCTCCAGTATATGAAAGATCTTTTATTGCAATTATCTTGTCCTTAAGCTCCTGGGTTATATAGCCTCCCTCTACAAAGTCATATTTTGTAGGTCCGGGGCCTCCCACTATTATCCCTTTGAGGTTCTTGTTTCCGAGAAACTGATCTTTCATGTGCTCTGCTACTTTTTTGTAATGTGCTTTTGCAGCGCCTTCTCTTATCCTTGCAAAACGCTGTGCACTTTGTCCGCCGGCTTTGAACTTTCCAGGCACTTCTGAGTGTGATTTCAACAACTGAACAATTGTCTTTCCTTTTAGCATTGCAATGTTAGCATCTCTCCTGTCCATGACAACAAGGCCATATATCTCCCTGTGTTCAAGCATATCCTCCAGATGCTCTATAACAAATTCCTTATCGCATCTATAAAGCCTCATCTTTAATGGAACTGGAGGTTCTATGCTCCAGACATTTACATCTGACTGACCTTCTCTTTCAGAGGTGTTTCCTGAAAAAACAGCAAGCCCGTTGACAGGTGTCTTCTTGTATATCTTCAGGTGCTGGATCATCTTTTCAAGAGCGTCCTGTACATTTTTTCTTGTAGAGGCTGACTTTATGTTTGAGGCTGTGCCCTGCTCCTGGGAAAGATGGTTGATTATCTTGTTCATGTCATAATCCTGAGGAACGTATACACTAACTAATTCTGTGTGTCTTCCCCGGTACTGTTTCAATTCCTTTACGAATTTCTTTAATTCGTATTTTTGCATAGCTGTAAGAGCCATTTTAGCTGTATGATATGATAAGATTTATAAATTTAAGTGTTTGAGGCAGTAAAAAGGCAAAACTTTAAAAATGAAACTGAATTTTTGAAGTGGAATAGGGGCTCAGCCTTGCTACAGAGTGTGGGTCTGTTTTAAAAAACAGCACAAAGCTATAGGGTAGCTTGGTTATCCTCTCTGGTTTGGGTATATCTTAATATAAAAAAACCAGAAGACCCCGGTTCGAAAAAGGACTCTCAAAAGGGGTTCCCGAAAGTCCGGGTAGCCCCATTCATACTAATAAAATGGCAAAAGAAACTGTAAAACTAGGAAGTGTAAAAAGATTTGGACCAAGATATGGAAGGATAGTCAAAGAAAGGCTTGCTAAGATAGAAAAAGTACAGCATTCTAAGCATATGTGCCCTTACTGCAGATCCTCAAAAGTAAAAAGGCAGGCAGTGGGAATCTGGTATTGCAGAAAGTGCAAGGCCAAATTTACAGGGAAGGCATATTCATTAAAGAAACTTTCAGTACAAAAAGAGAAAAAGGAAGAAGCAGCTGAAGCTCCAAAGGAAGAAGCGGTTGCTGAGGAAGAATAATGGTAAGCTATAAATGTTTTGAATGCAACAAAAGGGTTGCAATGGACTATCTGAGAAAAAGGATAAGGTGCCCTTACTGCGGAAGCAAGATGCTTTTCAAGCCGAGAAGTACACTGACAAAAGTAAAAGCAAGATGAACTCCACGGCAGAGATTATAGTAGAGACTGGTGAGCCCGAAAAGCTGATTGACTGCTTTAAGCCAGAGATAAAGAAAGGCGATAGGAGCAAGTTTGATATAAAAGAGAATGAGAGAAGTGTTGTTTTTGAGGTCAGTGCAAAGGATTCAACTGCATTGAGAGCAACCCTTAACTCAATATCCAAATTATTGATAGTATATGAAAAGATTAACGAGGTAAAAGATGAACAAGGAAACTGAAGAAAAGATAGGACAATTACAATCTATAGAACAGGGAATGCAGTCTTTTTTGATGCAAAAGCAGCAGCTTCAGATGCAGATGATGGAGATAGAAAGTGCATTGAAGGAGATAGGCAAGAATTCTGAAAAAGCATATAAGATCATAGGAAATATAATGGTAAGTTCTGAAAAAGAGGAGCTTAAAAAAGAGCTTGAAGAGAAGAAAAAAAGGATTGAGCTTAAGATAAAATCTGTAGAGAATCAAGAAAAGCAGATGAAAGAAAAAGCTAGTTCTGTCCAAAGTGAAGTTATGAAGGGATTGAAAGAAAAGAAGGAGTAAAAAGATGGAAAAGGCAGAGCAGATCGATCCTATAATCGAGGTTCTTGAAGAACTTGAAGAAGATATGTCTGTCCCAAGGAATATAAAAGATTCTCTTAAAAAAACAATAATCTCCCTAAAGGAAGAAACTGATCTTTCTATAAAGATAAACAAAGCACTGCATGAGCTTGATGAGATATCTGATGATCCTAACCTGCAGCCATATACACGGACTCAGATATGGAATGTTGTTAGTTTATTAGAGAAAATAGAATAATTACTTTCTTATCGTCACTTCTTTCTTAGTAAGGATAGAGTTTGGAATGTAGATAGAATCATTTTCTTTTGTCTCTATCTCTGTCTCTATGAGGCTTGTCTTTTTTACAGTTCCTTCTACATTGTCCACCTTTATAGTGTCGCCTTCTTTTATGAACCCTTTTTGATATATGAAAAGACCTGCAAATGCATTTGGGATGAAGTCTTTTATAGCCAAGACAATTGATATGATTATCAATACCATGGCTGATGCAGAGATCATGTTCAGAACAGTTGTTGTTAAGCCGATCTCGTTAAGGGCCCAGACAACTGCTATAAAATAGATGAAATAAGCTATAAAATGGGAAACGATCGTTTCAAGATTTAGTTTTACGCCTGCTTTTTTGAGTGAACTGTTCAGTTCTATCTCCTGCAGTACCTTCTGGACAAGCCTGCTTACAAGCTTGCCTATAATAAACCCTATCAGAAGAATTATCACTGCAACTATAAGCCGTGTAAATATCTGTGAAGATAGAAGATTTAAATGCTTTACTGTGCTATTTATCAATGATGACATGAAGTTATACAGCCAGGTAAACTTTATAAATGTTGTGTAAATGGTATATCATATGGCTGGAAAAGAGAAGGCAGTTACAGGAAAAAGAAAAGAGAAGGCAGAGTTGACAGAAAGGAAAAAGCTTTCTGCTAATGAGAAGATCAAAGAGCTGGAAGAAAAGATAAGCAAGACAAAGTACAACAAAAAAACCCAGCATGCTATTGGGCTTATGAAAGCCAAGCTGGCTATGATGAAAGAGAAGGCCATGCAAAGGTCTTCAACAGGAAAGGCAAAAGGGGATGATCGCTTTAAGGTCAGGAAGACAGGAGATGGCACTGTCGTGCTTTTGGGATTTCCATCGGTAGGGAAATCTACTTTGCTGAACAAGCTGACAAAAGCAAAGTCTGATACTGGCGCTTATGCTTTTACTACATTGAGTGCTGTGCCTGGACTGCTGAAATACAAGCATGCAAAGGTACAGCTGATAGATGTTCCGGGTGTTGTTTCTGGTGCTGCTGCCGGAAAAGGAAGAGGAAAGGAAGTTCTTGGGATGATCAGGACTGCTGATCTTATACTGATATTAGTTGATGCATTGTTTCCTTCCCATTATGAAGCTTTGCTTAGTGAGATCTATGAAACAGGAGTAAGACTTAACAAAAAAAAGCCCGATGTAAAGATAACAAAGAAAGAAAAAGGAGGGATACAGGTAGGGAATACTGTAGAGCTCACAAAGATAGATAAAGAGACTGTTAAAGATATTGCAAAAGAGATGAAGATAAACAATGCAGAGATATTGATAAGAACTGATATCGGTGCTGATGAACTGATAGATGTGATTGAAGGGAACAGGGTCTACACTAGATCTCTTGTTGTTATAAACAAAGCAGATCTTGTTAGTGCTTCAAAGCTTGAAGAACTTAAAAAAGAGATAAAGCCTGATGTGATTGTGTCTGCTGAGCAGGAGAAAGGGATTGAAGAGCTCAAAGAGGCTATCTATCAAAGGATGGGTTTTATAAGAGTATATCTGAAAGAGGTTAACAAGCCTGCAGATATGGAAGAGCCTTTGATAATGTTCAAAGGATGTAATATAAAAGATGTTTGCTCTAAATTACATAAAGATTTTGTGAACAAGTTCAAGTTTGCAAGAGTCTGGGGAGAATCAGCAAAGTTTGACGGCCAGATGTTCAAGAAGATGGATAAGGATCTTATGGATGAAGATGTTCTTGAGCTGCATATGAAATGATGCTTTTAATTGGAATTTAGAGAAGGATTTATTTTATGTCAGGAAAGCTTTCTTGCGAATAAGATTATTCAATCCTAATTTCTAAGTCAGGAAAACCTGCCTTGCAATAATTATTTCTAGGTCAACAGAGTTGCCCTGCAATTATTATTCAAAAATAATAATTTAACAATAATTATTTCTAGGTCAACAGAGTTGCCCTGCAATCAGG
>WJJM01000021.1 GCA_014729675.1 Candidatus Woesearchaeota archaeon
ATATGGCTCTAAACTAAGAGCCAGAAAATATAAAACCCAGAAAATAGAACTATTGTTTAAAATATTATCATACAATATCGAAAGATCAATAAGAATTGTTATTACTTTGGTGATTCACCATCTGTATTTCTACAGAGCCTGAATGTATTTTTTATTGGATCTACTGAAACTAGAATTAAATAGAATCAAATAACCTTATCTAACTTACTCAACTAATCAGCCAACTGTATCTCTATTAATCAACCAGCGTCTATGTACATAAAAGGGTCAAACTTCATCTGAGGCAAATAAACCCTGACTGTATTGCCTTGATTGTCTATAAAATCTATCTCCTCCATATTGTGTATAAAAGCCTCTCTTAACTTACCCATAACCTCATAGTCTGAAATATTGCAGTTTTCAAGCCCGAAAAGCTCTTTTACAGACATTTTTCACCTCCTTATATACTGTTCATTATCAGGTCTAGCTCAAAATCGGACAGTTCTTTCTTGTTCAGCAAATCCTCTGCTTTAACATCATGGCTTCTTCTCAGCTGTTTTATCAGCCTGATCTCATCTTCCATGAAAAATTCCATCTTTAACCGGCCTCTTCATATCCTCTCATAAATGCTTCTTCTTCAGCTGATATCTCGCCATCCTCCAGAAGCAGCTCTCTGCTGTCTCCTGAGTAAACGTCTTCATCTTCTAACAACTCTTCTGTTATTTCATCTGTTATTTTTTTCATTTTTCCCACACCCCCGTGCAGTTTTTTAGCTATATTACATATTATAGAAACCTTTAAATATATATACCTTTTCCATATACTATATATATCTTAACTAAGATATATGCTTAACCGTATAATTTACGGATAAATATACTATACAAACATAATCGGGGTGGAAACAGATGGAATTCAGGAAATTGATAAGCTTTGGAAAGACTTCATTCGTAATGTCAATCCCTAAAAGCTGGGTTACTAAAAATAACCTCAAAAAAGGCGATTTGATAGCTTTGGAGGAAGAAAAAGGCGATTTGATACTTTCTCCTAATGTAGAACAGAAAAAAAACAAGAAAAAGACAACAAAGATAGATATAACTGGTATAGACCGGACATCTGTACTTTATGTTATAAGAAGTGCTTATAAGATGGGCTGCGACGAGATAGAATTGATCTACAACAAACCATTAGCTAAGCATTATAGGAAAGATAAAGAAGAAAAAATAATATCGATTATTCATGAAGAGGTAAATAGGCTGGTCGGCATAGAAGTAGTACAGCAAAAAGATAATTTTTGCATAATCAGGGACCTATCAGAAAATTCAGCAGCTGAATTTGATTCTGCACTAAGAAGGGTTTTCTTGCTTTTGAATGACGCGAGCAATGATCTTAAACAAGCAGTTAAAGATAGAGATAATGTTTTGCTGGATACTATTGAAGAAAAGCATAATTCAATAACAAAATTTGTAAGTTATTGTCTAAGGCTAATAAACAAAGGAAAATTTAAAGATCCTCAAAAAAGCATGACCTTGTACCATATCATTTCAAACCTTGATAAGATAACAGATATTTTAAAATATTCTGCAAGAGATATCAGAGAACAAGGAAACAAGCTCAAGAAAGAATCCAGAGATATAATCGAAAAGATAAATGAATCGATAATAACATATTATGAGCTTTTTTACAAGTTTGATTTTAGTAAATCTTCAAAACTTTATGAAGACAGAGATGATATAATCAAGGATATCTCTGTTATGTCTAAAAAGCTTCCAGGAAATGAACTATTGATTCTGGAAAAAGCAGAAGCGATACTGGAATTGATAACAGACTTATCTGAAGCAAGGATGGCAATGGAACACAATTAGAATTTTTCTTTTTTTATATCATCTTTTTCAGGATCAAGATAAAGGATTTCTTTTGTTCCGATAGGATATATGGTGATATTGGTCTTTCCATCCCAATTATAAGGTTCATTGCTCTTATGAAGATGTCCGCAAAAGATATTTATCCCTTGTTTATCCCCTTTTATATCGATAACAGTGTTGATTATAGATTCTATCACTCCTAAATTATGATCTGTCCTTTTATGCAATTTTTTTTCTTTCATCTTCCTTGGAAATGGATTCCCATGTGACCCTATAGAGATATATTTTCTTTCTGAAAGATTTAAGAATTTTCTTAGATCATTTATACGGAAAGCTGCTGCATTTCTTTCACTATCATCATTAAGATAAGGAATATATATCAATGCATTTTCTGCTATATTTTCCCAATAAAGCTCATCCTTAAATATAAACTTTTTAAGTTTAGGATGTCCTTTAAAGGTACTTAGTGACGTAGGCACTTGATTACCATAGTTGCTCACTTTTAGAGAATCGGTTATAAAACTTTTTGTATTTGTTATGCCGCAAAGGTCTAACTGGTTTTTTATTATGTTATATGTTTTTTCTTTTTTTTCTTCCAGGAAGTTCAGGACATAGCCCATTACCTCATGGTTTTTTATCTTTTGTTCTTCTTTGATTCTTTGATAGACTATTTCCTGAGCATGTTCCATCAGCTTCTCATTTCCGCTTAGGCATATGACTGGTTTTTCAGAAAATGAATGGATAAAATATTTCCTTGCAAGATTAAATATGGGGGCACCTCCGTAATACGCTATAAATTCCGTAAAAATATCCTTGTTTGAGGCCATTATCCCACTCTCATGGGCCTCTTTTTTCTGGTCAAAAGAAAGTTCCTGATATTTATTTATACCGTTTCTTTCCTTATAAGATATCTGTATTTTTTTAAGTAAGCTTGAACCTTCCTCTATTTCATTAGTTCCTATGTTTTCCTGGCTTGGGCTTATATCTCCAAGCAGCCGGATGGTTCTTTTTCTTCCCTTATCTTTGATCACAGTCATCTCAAGATCATTAAGATGATGCTGGTCAGTCACGAATAACATTTAATCCTCCAGATTTATTATATTATATTTCTTATCTCCAGGGTCATTTTCAGCGCATACAAATGCTATTGAGTGAATCATGTCTGTTTTAGGTATAGGTGCATCTTTATATAATGAGAACAACGCAATATCATCAAGCCTTAAAACTCGGTTATTGTGATATCTTATCTTTGTCTTTGAAAATCTTGAAGACTTATCCAATGTTTGGATAGGGTTTTTCTTGTAAGCAGACTCTCCCAACTTTTCCTCCAGATAGTTTATAAATTCTGGTTTTGATGATTCATCCTCAGACAAATAAAAAGGTTTTAGATATAGAGTATATATCCCATTATGTCTGTTTATATCCATTATTTCTATCTCTTTTATGTCTTCCAGCTCTACAGCCAGAGACACTTTTTGATTTTTAACTTTCTTTTCAAGTTCTGTATCATCCTCATTGCTTCCGGTCAAACGAAGGATACGGTCCTGAAGGTAATATGCCAGATCGTCTTTCAGAGGGAGATTTCTTTTTTCCACATTTTTTTTAAAATTGACCATTTTCTCTATCTCTTTTTCGAGAGGCTGGTTAGAATCAATCTCAATATCGATATATTTTGAATTTTTATATTCTTCATCTATTGAGCTTTGCAATGTTCCGTTTCTCTCCTCATATTCCTTCTGAGATATCTCTTCATTTTCCAATCTTTTCTCCTGTCTTTTATTCAATATCTCATCAGGAGCGATCATCCTGTAAGACAGCAATCTAGCCTCTACCCCTTTCTTGTGTTTCCAGTCCATTGTAGCTTTTAGACCACCTGTGTTCCTTATCACAATTGCATTTTTATTGGATTTCAGAGCATCTAATATATCTTTGTCTTTTGAGAAGTATCTTTTTCTGAATTTTTTTTTGTTTGGGTCTTCTCCCCTTACCCAATAACCAGTATATGCTGCATCATTTTCAAATTTTTCGACATTTCTTTTTGAGATGTATTCATCTCTGGATAATGTGTCCTTGTTCCTGGGTTTGCCTGTTTTTATGTTGCCGATGTAGATTGATTTGTCTCCTTCTTTATTTAATCTTTTTTCAAGTTTATTGGCTGCAATACTTTTTCCAGAACAACTGGCTCCTGAGATCACGATGATGTACGGCTTACGTTCATATCTGCCTGCAACCACTTTAAGAGCAGCGGAGCTAAAAGACATAGGTTGACTTTTTTTCTCAGATTCGTTTATTTTTTTCCAGATTTTTGGTTCTATATTCTCGACACTGTACTTTTTTTCAAGCTCTCTACATACGAGGGTTCTTGTTACTATAACGCCCAGTGCAGTATTCTCAGAGATATAACCCTTGTCCCTCCCTCCTGCGCCTTGTGAAAAATAATGCTGTTCATCTGATATCTTCTTTTCCAGGCCATGTATAGCAGTTATATTCTCAATTTCCTGTATATCTTTCTTTGTAATTTCTTTTATAAATCCCCTGTCCCTTACTATGCTTATATTATTAAAATCATTAAGCAAGACAGGCGCTGGTTTTTTATCCAACACTTTTTCAAGTATTTTCCAAGCGCGATTTATGTATTTTACCTGCATATGATATCCCAATCCAGAGGGTATCAAGAAAGGACTTTTTGAGGTTGTTATGATGGGAAGATAAGGGTATTCATCTTTTATGATACTTGCAAACTTAACACCATCTGTAGGCTTTTTGTTATATATTTCCTTCTTGAGGACAGTATCAAAGACAGCAAACCGGTATTTTTTGTCCCTTAGTCTTTTAAGAGCTTCAGCGCCATTCTCAACTATGTCTGCACTTAGCCCTTCTCTTACATCCAGATAGTTCCTTATATATCCTGCCTCATATGATGAGTCGTTCATGACTAGAGCAGTTTCAGGCAATTCTCTTGATGGTATTTTCTCCATCAGGTTGAAAAGTATTTTTTTTCTTAAGTCTTCGAGATCAAAAGGTTTAGAAAAATATTTGCCTTCATCGTAAAGTTCTTTTAGTTCAGGCTTCTCTGATAATGTCTCTTCACTGGGTGCCCAGCCGCTCATTACTCCTACTTTTATATCTGGATATTCAGCTCTTATCTTTTTGATTATCTCATCTCCAGGAACACCAGGCAATACAATATCAGTAAGGCACGCATCGATATTTTCACCTTTTTTTTCAATAAAATTTATTGCTTCATATCCTGTTTTACAAGTATAAACCTCAAAACCTTTATTTTCTAGATGTATCTTAAGAGGGTCTAATATGTCTTCTTCGTCATCAGCGATCAAAAGCTTAATTTTTTCTTCTAATTTTTTAGGATCATTTTCAGGTAACTCCAAAAGAGGATATTTTAAGATACTGTCATCTTTCTGTCTTTTATTTTCTTTCATTTTAGACCTTATTGTGCACTAATGACCGATAAATCTAAAGAGTGACTATTTATAAAATTATCTATTTTGTGTTACTATGTAGTAGTTTATTTTTAAGAAATAATAAGTTTTATAAATAGGCATACAGGGTATAATTACATGTTCGAACTAAAAGAAAAAGAAGAGAACAGGATGCAATTTACTAAAAAGACATCTATAGATGCACTCATGGTAGAACCTATGGTCGAACAGCTGATCCGTGTTAATCAGGAACTTTACAACGGCAGATGGAATGAGATGCTAAAAGATGAGATATATGACCCCTCTAAAAATATTCAGGATTATGATTCAGACAAAGAGATACTGATGATAAGATTTCTCAGAGATTATGAAAAAACCAATAAAATACTGTTAAAAGATTACCTTCTATAGAATAAGTTATTCTTTTTCTTTCCCTATATCAAAAGGCTCTAAGATCAGCTTGCCTTTGTTTACTCTTATGACAAGTTCATCATCTTCCTTGAATCCTGTCTCTTTTGTTACATAACCTGGAAGCAATATCCTTTCTCCTCTGAAATCCAACCCGGTGATGATCTCTTTTCCAGGCCCTTTTGGAGTCAATTCTTTCATTATCTCCTTAGAAGCTTCCTTGCCTTTGCCTGTAGAATATTCTTCTGCTTTTTTTCTCAGGAATTTTGCTATCTTTGATGCGACATCGATCCCTGTAGCTTTTGTTATTCCTTGCAGCCCAGGAGATATATTTATCTCAAGAACAACCGGCCCTTTTATGGATTCAAGTATATCTATAGCGCATATGTCTGCTCCAAGAGCTTTTGCAGCATCTATTGCTATCTTCTTTGTTTTTGGATCAAGCTCAACAGCTTCCCCGCTTCCGCCCGCATGTATGTTTGCTCTTTTCTCCCCCATCTCTGCTTTCCTCTGCATGGCTGCGACAACCTTATCTCCTACGACTATGGCTCTTATGTCTGCTCCCCCTGTCTCTACATATTCCTGTATCAAAAATGGCTGCTTCAATGCTATCAAAGCATCAAGCATGGAATTAGCAGAGGCAAAGCTGTCTGCAAACATGACTCCTTTTCCCTGCGTTCCCTGCGGGAATTTCATTATTATAGGATAATTAACTGTCTCCAGTATCTTCTTTGCAGCTTCAGGAGTAGAAGTAAGATATGTTGTAGGAGCAGGAATGCCTTTCTGCTGCAGCTTAAGATGAGTAAGAAGCTTGTCATGTGCAATAGTAAAAGCGCTTGGCTGTATAGGCATGTAGCTGTTTTCAGAAGCTATTGTTGTTACTGCCCTCAATATCTGCGCATATCTGAAGCTTCCTTTTACAAGTATGCAGTCGTATTTATCCAGAGGCTTTCCTTTATGAAGAACCTGCGTCTTTTTAGGAGACAATGTAACTTCTATATCTCTTGCATCGATATCATCGACAGTCCTGAAATAATTCTGCATAGCCTTGACTGTCCATTTAGAACTTTTGCTTCTTAAGGATATAACTGCAGCTGTTAGTGTCATTTTTTTGAACAATCCACCAAAAAGTTTTTCTTTAATATGTTCTGCCCTATCAATACTCTATATTTCATGTGAGTCCTGTCAGCTATAGTAAACTTGCTTTTCAGATCTCTTCCTGCAAGCTTCAAACTTGCCATCATAACAGGCCTTACAGTATTGCCGTGAGCTGACTTTACAAGCTTTGTCCTTATCACAGGCCCAAGCTTCAGCTCAGAAGCAAGCTTGTTGTCTATACTGCTCATAGTGGCTCCTGTATCTATCCTTGCGACAAGCCTTTTAGATCCGCCAGGACCTTTTATGGTTATCTTCTCTGTCAATCCCACTATGGTTGATTTCTCTTTCTTGACCTTATTTCTCTGTTTTGTTGTTGTTTTTGTCTTATTAGGCATAGGATATCAGAACTAAAATCTATTTATAAATATTGCGGTTTGTATAAATTCTTAAGAAGAAAGAAAGAAAATAATCATCTGCCCGGATATTATCTGAACCATAAAATGTCCCATATCTTCATCTTTTGTTCCTTATGATTAAACAATAAAAACCTATTTTTCTTCAGGTTTCATTATAGGGAATAAGATTACTTCTCTTATAGAATCAGCTCCTGTCAGAAGCATGACCATCCTTTCTATGCCTATACCTATTCCTGCATTAGGGGGCAGTCCATGCTCTAAGGCTTCTATATAATCTTCATCCATAGGATGCGCTTCCTCATCTCCGCCTCTTCCTTTTTCAACCTGCTCTTTGAGCAGTTTTTTCTGCATTATAGGATCAGTCAGTTCTGAATAGCAGTTTCCTACTTCCCATCCGTTGATAAAAGGCTCAACTCTTTCCACTATCTCAGGATTATCCCTGTGAGGCTTTGCTAAAGGGCATGATTCCCTTGGATGGTCTGTTATATGCACAGGCTGGATAAGCTTATCCTCGCATAGCTCTTCAAAAAGCTCAACAATCCACTCTCCTCTGTTGTTTCCTTCAAGCTTGTGCTCTCTTACAAGCTTCTTAAGATCATCATCACTTAGCTTGTCCACATCAATATCAGCATATTCTTTCAATGCATCTTTTATAGTCAACCTTTTCCACGGAGCTTTAAGGTCTATCTTTTTTCCTTCATATTCAATAACAGTCCCACCATTTACTTTCTTGGCAACATATTCCCAAAGCTCTTCAGTTAATTGCATAGCATCATTATAGTCAGCATATGCCCACTGCACTTCCATCATAGCAAACTCAGGATTGTGTGTCTTGTCAACCCCTTCATTTCTAAAGCAGGAGCTTAAGTCATATATCTTCTCAAACCCTCCGACTAAAAGCCTTTTAAGATGAAGCTCATATGCTATCCTAAGATAGACTATCATATCTTCCCATGCATGTATATTTGTCATGAATGGCCTTGCATTTGCTCCTCCATATTGCGGCTGGAGCATTGGTATCTGTACTTCCATGAAGCCTTTCTTGTCAAGAAATTCCCTTATAGCCTTGTATATCTCTGCTCTTTTCTCAAATGTCTCTTTTACTTCAGGGTTCATTATAAGATCAAGATATCTTTTCCTGAATCTTATCTCATCATCCTTGAGCCCGTGAAATTTCTCAGGCAAAGGCCTTAATGATTTGGATAGTATATTCAGCTTTTCGACCTCAACAGTCAGCTCTCCTGTCCTTGTCTTAAATATCTCTCCTTCTACTCCAATAATATCTCCTATGTCCAGAAGCTTGAACAGCCTAAAATCTTCCTTGGCAGATTCTTTCTTGATATAGAACTGTATCTTTCCTGTAGCATCTTTTATGTTTCCGAAAGCAGCTTTTCCCATCGGCCTTAATGCCATAACTCTTCCGGCAACCTTTGCTTTCTTTTTACTCTGCTCTTCCTTCTTCAGCTCATCGTATGTTTCATGAAGCTCCCTACATTTATCCTTAGCATCATAATTATAAGGATATGGGTCTATCTCCAGATTCCTTATCTGCTTAAGCTTCCCGATCCTTTCCTTCATAAGCTTATCTTCTCCCATATCTTATCCTGTTTCAATCTATTATTTATAAATCTGTCGAAACTTTATCTCTTCAAAAAAGGATAAATCTTATAAATATCCTGTCAAGTTATTTAAACATGAAATACGCGATCGGAATTGATCTTGGAGCTACAAATCTTAGATATGGTCTTGTTGATACAGACAAAGGAGATATAGTCTGGAAGCCAAAGAAGAAAAAAAGAACTCCTTTTAACGACCAGTCAAAACTGTTATCCCTATTGGAAGAATCTATAAAAGAGACAAGATCTGCAGCTAAGAAGAAATTTAAGGCAGGCAAGATTGGAGCAGGCATGGGTTCTCCAGGGCCTCTTGACCAATTCGAGAGAAAACTTTTTAATCCGTTCAACATCCAATGCGGAGACGTTGACCTTAGCGAGCATGTAGATGTCTTGAAGAATGACCTTGATATGATAGGGATGGGCCATTTTGCTTATGGTGCTGCACATACTGAAGGAGAGAAAAAGAATCTTAAAGATTATGACGCTGTTGCAGTCATTGCACCTGGAACAGGCCTTGGGTTTACTATGATAATCGACGGAAAGCCATACATAGGTTCAAGAAGGAATGGGGGTGTTTCCTGCGAACTTGGATGGATCCCTTTTTTCGGAAGCAAAAAAGATGATTTCAAAAAAGATAAATTTCTTGAACCCTACACAGCCGGCGAGGCTCCATTCAGTATCTGGGAAAATCATTACTCTGACGAAAGCACAAAGGAGACAAAAGAAACCCTGAAAGAGATATTAAGTTCAGGCGAAAAGTCAAGAGCAGATATCTCATATGAGCTGGAGCAGTTTGCAAAACAGGGAGATGTAGGCTGCATGAGAACATATGAAGACATAGCAAAGAATCTTGCGATCGGCACTGCAACATTTGCCACTCTTTTCAATCCAGACATTGTGGTCTTTGACGGCTCTATCAGCAAGGCATTCAACAATCTCCCAACTTTAAAGGAATATTTCAAAGACACATACGACGAACACGTTGTCAAGCCTTTCAAGGATCTCCCCGTAGTATTTGAGCCTCCTGTGGAAGATGCGGGAATAAAGGGTGCAGCATACATGGCTGCGAATTCTAAAGAATTGATTAAATAAAATGGGCTCAAGGGGATTCGAACCCCTGACCTCTCGGTAACTCCTTAGCTTAATAAGAGCCGAGTGCTATACCAGGCTAAGCTATGAGCCCATAATATCTTAAATTTCTGAATCGTTTATAAAATTAATCTTTTTCAATCCTGTTTATGACACTTGCAGGTTTTAAAGACAATTAAATGAGTGTGCTTTTATCACATAGACAAAACTTATGAAAAGATACAAGATCAATCAGAATATGGAATCAATAATAATCAAGACAAATCTCAGACCATCTTCAGCTTAGAAGTAACCTTGTCAATCAGCTCTTCCTTATCAGGCCCAATCCCTACGCAGGTCTTTGTGCCTGGAGCTATAACTGTCTTTCCTGCATCTGTTATCAATGTATTTATCAGGTTAGCATCTTCAGCAAGCTGCTTATAATTCAGGAGCTCTTCTTCATCCTTTACCTTGAGCACAACTTTCTTTGCTCCTTCAAGCCTCCACTCAGAAGTCTTCCATTCAGGGGTTTTCAGAACTGCCTCTACAGAAGCATGAGCTGCCTGGACAGCCAGCTTTCCCTTGGGCAGCTTCAAGTCAGCTCTTGCAAGTATAACCTGTTTGTATTCCATAGCCTAGATTAAGAACATCTCTCTTTTATATCTTTCTATTTGGATATGGTCTTTTGATAGATTCAAACTTTGATTTATGTTATTGAAAGTCTGTCTATCATCAATCAGTGGTTATTCTTAAAATAGGAATTTTTTTAATATTTCTGGAAAAAAATTTCAATCCCATTGATGGCACTCACAGCTTCGCTGTTCGTCCAAAACCTCTCTTCGCAGCTAAGCTAAGTTCTGGCTTTGATTCTAATCAACTGAGCACTAGTCGTCTATGTCTCAGCGCTATAGTAGCGAGCAAAGCGAGCGTTATGGATTGGGATTTTTAATTTAAAATCCTGATTGCATGGCAACTTGTTGACCTAGAGAATAAGATTGAATAATAATCGCAAGGCAGGTTTTCCTGACTTCGAAATTATTATTTTTGAATAATTATTAAATAATTATTGCATGGCAATTTGTTGACCTAGAGAATAAGATTGAATAATCTTATTCGCAGGGCAGCTATGCTGACTTAGAAGAAAAATATTGAATTTTATTTTTTAAAAGTTTTGTCACAGGCAGCTATAATGACTTAGAGATTTTAGCAGTTTTATAATAAAGATTAAAAATATAATATATCAATCCAAAACAACCTTAAACCCATCGTCTATATAAGAGCTTATAACAGAAAAATCATTTACTCCTTTCTCATCAGCTGTAACTTTCAATATGGCTCCTTTTCTTACATCTTTGTTGAACATCTGGTCAAATACAAAATTGCCCAGATTGTATGCTATAATCCCATTTCCATATCTTTCTGTCTTCTGCACCTTGTGTGCATGATGTCCAACAACAATATCTGCCCCTGCATCTACAAGCTTCTTTGCAAGTTTTTCCTGTCCAGCATCCGGCTCTGTCTTGTATTCTCTGCCCCAATGTAAAGACACAATCAGGATGTCAACATCCTTTTTTGCAGAAACAATATCTTCAAGGATATTCTCGTCTATAACATTTGGAGAATTTTTAACTTTCTTAAAATGCCTTATCTTCTTGCAGTATGCAAGAAAACCTATCTTTATGCCTTTCTTTTCAATTATCAAAGGCTTCCTTTCAAGGCCTGTAAAAAGTATCCCTATCTTATCAAGAATCTCTGTTGTACTTGTAACGCCTTTCTCTATACAGTCTATTATGTGGTTATTAGCCAATGAAACAACATCAAACCCTGCAGACTTCAGCAGGCTGCAATATTTCTTTTTTGCAGAAAAAACATACTTTTTATCATCTATAAAATTACCATCATCACAGAAAGGAGATTCAAGGTTTGCAAAAGCAATATCAGCTTCTGTGAATATTTCTTTGACATCCTCAAACAGCCTGTCATTTACTATCACTCTTCTTCCCAGCATTATATCTCCTGCAAAAGCAAATTTCAGTTCTTCTTTCATCGCGATTCCTCCTAGTACTTGTTAGAAATTTTGACTCTTATTCCGGATTTAAGCGCTTCAATCACCCGGTCATAGAAAGATATATTGGCATATTTTCCGAAGGCATATTTGTCTATCATGGGCTGGCTATTGCACTCTACGATATATGGTTTCCCATTACTGTCAAAAAGAAAATCCACAGAAAATATCCGGGGGTGAAAATTGCAGAATATCTTATCAACCTTTTTTGCTATCTCTGCAGCTCTTTTTGGAATATGCTCATTGTTTATGAACACTTTTTTCCCTCCAAGAGCTACGTTTGCAGTAAGGCTTCCTTTCTTTGGGATCCTTATATGTGCATGATCCAACTGCCCGTTTATCATGAACAGTCTCATATCATGCATCCCATCTGTAACTCCTTTGACCCCTTCTGAAGTATCTATAAATTCCTGAACAATCGTGTTCTTTTCAATATTCTTCGGAATTTTTTTCTTGTCTACTATTTTTACATTCTTTCCTAAAGTTCCGTATCTCGGCTTTATCACTACCTTTTCGCTTTTTATTTCAGGAAGGACAGTCTCCAGACCTCTTTCTGTATTCACTACAAATGTTCTTGGACTGTGTTTAGGAAACATATCTGCGACGATTCTCTTATCCCAGCAGAAATCATCTATGATCGGATGGTTTATCATGCTTACCTGTTTTGCCATCCTGTACTTGAACCTCTCAGCAGCCCTGTCTTTTTTATTGCCCTTGTACATTGTGGCAGCAAATCTGCTGTAGACTACATCGATCATTTGGTTCTCAGCAAGCCTCCATCTTCCATTATAATTATACCAGCATCTTTTCAGCAGACCATTCTTATATTCTTTATGATGCGCATAAAAAACATTCAGGCCATATCTTTCAGCTCTCTTAGAAAATATAGAGTGCACCCTGCTGTGGCTTTTGCTCTTGAACGGTACGCTTCTGTTGGTCTTTGCTGTGCTTGTAAAAAGAACACCTATAGCTGGCTTATTTTTATCGATCATGATTCTCAGACAGATTTAGATTCCCTTTTTAAAGGTTTTGTTTTGAATATCTGATAAAGACGATGATCAAAGATATTTTTAGATGAGTCCTGAATAAGATGAGATAATTTTAGAAGATAGATTTAGATATTAAGCTTTCCATCTTTCATTATGGTCTTCTTTCCTACGAGGATAGTAGGTTTTCTGAATATTCCGTCGAGATGACAGGGAGCATTGTTCTTTCCCCCATAAGCTGTATTGTTTCCAAGAGCGATATGAGCAGTCCCAAGAACCTTCTCATCCTCAAGAACACATCCTGTTATCTTTGCCTTATGGTTTGTTCCTATGCCAAGTTCAGCTATCTTATACACTCTTCTATCCCTGAACTTCTCAAGAAGCTTCTTCAGCCTTTTTGCCTCCAACCCTCCGTCTATGCCTACAGCTCTTCCTTTTTCTACTTTTATCCTTACTGGCTTTCTCAGTTTTCCTAAATCTCCAAAGCTTGCATCGGCTGCAAATATTCCATCTGCCATTACAGGAGCTCCGCATGCTTCTCCTGCAGGAAGATTCCCCCACTCTCCTGGCTTGTGATAAAGTCCCTGATCTGTAAACTTCATACGATCGTTCATCTTTAGTATGATGTCTGTACCTTTTTTTGTAGTGATGTGGATATCCCTGCCATTGAATATCTCTTTATTTATCTTTTCAGTTACTCTGGTTATCTTTTCATAGTCAGCATCAAGCCTTTTCAATGCGCTTCTTGTTATTCCAGGCATAGAAGCTATCCTTGCTCCGGATTGAGTTGCGTTTCTTCTTGCTCTTGTATGGCTTAAGGACTTGGTAGTAAGCATGATTATTACATCATACTCTTTCATGATTTTTGCAACTTTTTTTGGAGGCTCTTCCCCATTGTATTTTCCG
The DNA here is from genome assembly GCA_014729675.1 of Candidatus Woesearchaeota archaeon. Taxonomy (GTDB): domain Archaea; phylum Nanobdellota; class Nanobdellia; order Woesearchaeales; family WJKL01; genus WJJM01. Next base: position 13,848 of record WJJM01000021.1, read on the forward strand.
ATGGGTATCTTCACTACATTGCATCCTGCTTTGCATTCCTCAAAAATAACTTTGCCTTCTTTTTCATAATTTGAATCTATAAGAACAAGAACTTTCTCACTTTCTTTTACATCCATGCAGGCATCTAATATGTTCCTTGCAGCCTTTTTCAGACGGTTCATATCTTAAGAACCTCATCATCTATCTCTATCTTTGGATCTCTAAATACCTGATCAAGATGTGTTATGGCATATATCGTCCCGCCGAACCAATAGTTGCTTCCCATAGCTATATGTGCTGTCCCGGTGGTCTTCTCATCTACCATCGTAGTCCCGATGATCCTTGAATTGGGATTTATGCCTATACCTAGCTCTCCGACCCTGTATATCCCCCATGGATATTTTGCTTTTCTATACGCCCATTCAAGGGTCTTCCTAAGCTGCTTTGCCTCTTCTTTTCCTTTTATGTCAACAACCTCGTCCTTCTCTATCTTTAATCTTATGGGATTTTTGACGAGTACGGTTCCGCCTTTGCATGCGCTGCTTCCATCTATAACAACAGTACCTTCCACCTTTTTCCACCTTGGGGCTATATATACTTCACCAGCAGGGATGTTTCCTCCTGATCCAGGAACAACATATTCTCCAGTGTTGGCTATGGCCTCTTTTCTTTCTATGTTAAAATAAAGGTCTGTTCCTGCTTTGGTGGTGATATGGACCTCGTTTCCGTTGTCCAGCAGGGATTTTACATCTATGCCCTTTGCCTGCATCTCTCTATAATCTACATCCATAGAATCAAGAACAACGTGCTCATGCTCTTTCTTTACTTTTCCCAAGCTTATGCTTGAGATAAAACGATGATTATTTTCCTTTGCAAATGTCCTGAAGCTTGCTCCTAATTCGCCTTTTATCTTTCCCAGCTTCCCTGATAAAGCCATGATTATTATGTTCTCTTTCCTAAGATCCTGAAGCGCCCTGATGACATCTTCTTCAGCATACTCTCCCCTCAATTTAGGCTCCTGTATCACAAGGTGAGGCCTTAATCCCAGCTCTTTTGCAGCCATAAAATAGTTTGCAGCAATCTTTGGAGCTATCCTCTTGTCTTCAAATCCTTTATCGCTGATTATTAAGATATCTTCATCTTTTTTCGGAGCTATGCATTTGACAAGAATTCTTTTGAAGCAGTCAGGCTCCAGCTTATTGAAAAGACTGTTTTTATTCAGCCAGTCGACACTCTCTTTTGTGAACATATCAAAATCTATTTTTTAGATAATATTTAAATGTTCTGATAAACACAAAGAAAGATTTAAATAGTAATAACTGAATAATAAAACAAAAGGGGTGCAATATGATAGATATCTTCTATCTTGACAAGGGAACTTTAAAAAAGGCTAAAGTAAATGAGCTTGATAAGATAAAGAAAAAAAGGATATGGGTAGATATATCTGGATTGAACCAGTATCAGGCAGATCTAGTACAAAAAACATTCAAGCTTCATCCTGTAACAAAAGAGGATATGTTCCTTTCTCACGGAACTGTAAAGGTTGAAGAGTTTCCTTACTATCTTTTCTGCACTTTCTATACATTGGGGCTTAATGGAAAAAAGAACATAAAGCTTTCTCCTCTTGATTTTGTGATAGGGGATAATTTTATCATATCCAGCCACAAGGAAAAGCTGGATGCTTATGAAAGGCTTAAGAGGGATCCTGAAAGGCTAAAGGACATATTAAAAAAAGGGACTGATATAATGTTTCACAGGCTTCTTGACGACGAGATAGACAATTTCTTTCCTGTCCTTGAGGAGCTGGATGATGAGATTGAGCATCTGGACAATAAGATAGCTAAAAGTGCAAACCCTGAACTGTTGACAATGATACTAAAGATAAAAAGAAAGGTTGTAGAGATAAAAAAGGTAACATTCCCGCAGAGAGAGAAGATTTCTTTTCTTGCAAGAAGGAGCTATTCATTCATATCGAGGCCTGCTGAGCCTTATTTCAGGGACCTTCATGATCATGCTATAAGGGTATCAGACATAATAGAGAACTACAGGGAATCTGTAGCAAGCAGTTTTGATACATATATGACTGCGATAGCCAACTCTACAAACGATATAATGAAAGTGCTTTCTATAATAGCTACAATAGCACTTCCTTTGACAGTCATATCAGGAGTATATGGGACAAATTTCCTTAATCTTCCAGGCCAGAATGCATACAACGGATTCTGGATAATGGTGTGGACAATGGTTCTTTTTATGGGGATCATGATAATATTCTTCAAGAAAAAGAGATGGATATAAGCCTCTAGTCAATTGATAGAAATGATAGCAGGACAGAAAAATAGTTCTTTAAGTTATGGTGTGGATAAGATTGCCGCAGGCAACTTACATTCTCTTAGGAGCTTTTATGCCAAGAAGCTCAAGCCCATTCTGCAATACCTGTTTTACAGCTGAGACAAGAAACAACCTTGCTTTTTTGACATCCTCATCCGCATCCAATACAGGGCAAGAATGGTAAAATTCGTTGAATCCCTGGCTAAGGTCAAGAAGATATCTTGCTAAGATGTGCGGGCTGTAGCTTTCTGCGCTTTTCTCTATTGTCTCTGAAAATCTGCTCAAAAGAACTATGAGCTTCTCATCCTGCTCTGTCTTGAGAACATCATATAACACATCATCTTCAACATCTTTCCCATATCTTTCCAGTATGGAACATATCCTTGCATGTGCATACTGCACATAAGGTCCTGTCTCTCCTTCAAATGAAAGAGATTCTTCTGGGTTGTATGTAAAGGAAGTTACATTGTCAAATTTTAGCATAAAGAACTTCAGGGCTCCCATGCCTATTATCTCAGCCCTTGCTCTCATCTCTTTTTCAGGGATGTCCTTGTGCCTTTTTTGTATCTCAGCCAAAGCAAGATTTTCCATCTCTTCTATAAGATCGTCTGCATCAACAACCTTTCCTTCCCTTGACTTCATCCTTCCTGAAGGAAGGTTCACAAGCCCGTAACTGAGATGATGGCATTTATCTGCAAACTTAAAATCCAGCATCTCTAATATCTTAAACAGCTGCCTGAAATAATTGTCCTGTTCAGATGCAACAACATATATGCTCCTGTCCATTGAAAAATCTTTGTGCTTGAGCTTTGCAAGATAGATATCCTGAGTTATATAAAGAGAAGTTCCGTCTGATTTTATCAGTACCTTCTTCGGAAGCTTGAAATCTTCAAGATCAGCGATGACAGCGTCGTCTTCTTTCTCAAATATCCCTTTCTTCAGGCCGCCCATCACGATCTTCTTGCCCTTCTTATATATCTCAGACTCATAATATTCTTTGTCAAAGAGTATCCCAAGTTTTGCATAGGTTTCCTTGTATCCTTCATATACCCATGAAGTCAGCCTTTTCCATATCTCTCTCACTCTTGGCTCTTCATCTTCCCAATGCTTTGTCATGAGGTCAACTTCTTTCTTGAGCTCGTCATTTTCAGCTTTCTTGAAGTCTACATAGCATTTAGCTACAAAATGGTCTGGCTTCATGTCTTTAGGTGTCTCACCGTCATGGAACTTCAGATACCCCATCATAGCTTCAGTCATGCCTCTTCCCTTGTCATTGTTCTGGCTTGTCCTTACAATTTCAAATCCGTCAAATTCAGATATCCTTGCAAGAGCTTCCCCAAGCAGGCCATTTCTGACATGCCCTATGTGCAGGCATTTGTTTGTGTTAGGAGAGACATATTCAAGAACTATCTTTTCTTTCTTTTTTTTGCCTGCTCCAAAACTGTCCTTTTCTTTCAAAACTTTTTTTATGATCTTTTCAGCAAGCTTCTGCTTGTCTATAAAGAAATTAAGATATGGTCCCTGCTCTTTTATCTCTTTTATCAAGCCTTTCGGCTTGAGTTTTTCAGCAAGTTCTTTTGCAATCTCTACAGGGTTCTTCTTCATGCTTTTTGATAGCTGGAAGCACGGAAAAGCATAGTCTCCCATACTTGTATCAGGAGGCACTTCTAAGCTTATGTCCTTGAGCTTTGTCTCTTTCTTCAGCAAACCTATTATTTCTTCTTGAGCCTTGTCCATACATCTGTTTTTATAATCAACATATAAATATCTTGTGTTTTCATCAACTTAAGAAATTAAAGAGATAATTATTTGATAAAATTCCTCATCCTATATCTATATAAATCTATCACTTTTTCTAGAAGTTTTGGAAGATTTTTTTCATGGTTTTCCAGTATTAAACAACTGAATCTTTCATTTCCTTCTTTTAAAGGTATAGTTCTTCTCAAATATTCGATTGGAAATTCTTCAGATATAGAATCTAGGGTTACATCTTCAGAACCCCATTTGGCAATATTGATATTTCCAAACATATAATCTGTTAAGGTTAGTTGATGGTTGCCTACGCCCTCTTGTTTAAATCTGTCTATAAGAATACTTTGTTTAACCCTGTAATGCCCCTTATATTCCTCTAGTTCATCAAAGCTAAAATCCATATTATCTTGATTATCAAGAGGGTTTTGTTCAGAATAGCTTGGCCCTCTCAAAAATTTTGAATAAAGTGCTTTTGTAGAAATATGGGATAAATATTCTTCTTTTTTTATGAATCTTAATACTGTGGCTAACTCATCACCGTCCATAAGGAACTTATCTACACCATAAGGAAGATTTTTTTCTATAAGCTTTCCTTCTATTTTTTCTTCCATAAATTTGCATGATTTTAGGCTGTCAACAATTAATTCTCCCGTTCTGTCCAAGGGACATTCAATAGTTCCCTTGTAAGTGCCATCAGTATCTTCATCCAAATGGATATATGTATGTCTGCTCATATTCTCTTATAAATCAGACTATCCCTTATAAAATTTGCTTTTTTTGGAGTATCTAAAACTCTATCTTATCATTTCCGATATCAAGAACATAAGACTCAGTCTTTCCGCTGCAGAACATCCCGACAAGCTCTGCAGTCTCCTCTGTGATCTCTTTTACCTTCTCTTTTTTTACAGGGGGGAGCCCGTCTATGAAGAATATAGCATCAGAAGTGTCTTCAGTGACCTTTGTCTTCTCGCTCTCTTTCCAGTTCCACTTTCTGCAGAGTATCTGATTATCATCCTTGTACACTATCTCTCCTCTTTCTGGGTGCTCCATATCCACACTGCCAATAGGAAAGAACTGCTCAGTGCCGTCAGCTTCTGCCAATTTTATGAAAACATCTGCCTCATCAAGATTATACACTCCTGCAGGAACAAGATGCTTTAAAGAAATATAGTTTGATATGTCCACAAGCTTGTTTATCTTCCTTATGCACCTGCCGTGAAGGATCTTTTTCATCAAGGATTCCACACTGCTTGGATATGTTTCAGGCTTTGTCCCGAATTCTTCAAAAGCAGTCCTCCATGGAGACATCATATCATAATGGGATAATTTAGCAGGAACAAAGCTGAGCTTTATGTAATCCTCTACCTCTTTCATCAGCTTGTATATCTTATCCTCGCTTCCCTTGTTGTTTATACCTCTTGCAACAACAACCCCTACGCAAAGCTTTGGGAACTTGCTGAATACATCTCTTGTAATTGAAAACTTCATCTCTTTTTCCTCTTTTTGTTCAGATTATCATTAAGCTTTGATATCTCTTCTTTTACCCCTTTCAGAAGGCTGACCATCCTCCTGTATTCCAGCACTCTCAGAGCCAGCAGCACAAGATATATTCCAAATATACCTCCGAATGCAACCTTTAATATCCCGACAGTATTCTGGATAGCAGTACCTAAAGGCCCAAGCATAGTCTCATTGACAACCATATGTCCAGAATAACAATATTAGTTTATAAATTTTTGTATTGACTTTGTTATAGGTAATTAGAATACTTCTAGCACTGAACCTTTTAACAAAATTTATCTCTAATATATTTTCAATCCTATCCATATTTCTAAAAAGCAAGATAAGATTTAATCCCATTGATGGCACTCATTTCATTCGTGCACTTCCTCAGTTCAGCTAAGCAAAGTTCTAGCTATGATGCCAATTTACTACTCTCTCAGCAAACCTAACTGAGCACTCCTCGCCTTTGCGTCGGTGGTAAGGGTAGCGAGCGTCAGCAAGCGTTATAGATTAAGATTGAAAAATCTTAATCGCAAGGCAGCTTTGCTGACTTAAAGATTATTATTTTTAAATAATAATCGCAGGGCAACTTATTGACCTAGAGATTAAGATTGAATAAGCCTAATAGTAAGAAACCTCTGCTAACTTAAAAGAAATCATTAAACTTCATCATCAATCAAGACAAAAAAGCTATTCCAAAAACCAACTCACAACCATCCAAAATAAAGAGCAGTAAGCATGCCTATTCCCAGCAATAAGATTATAGCTCCTGCAATCAGATGCAATACCTTAAGCTTTTTCTGTCTCCACTCTTCAGCTTCCTGTACTGTCGTAAATCCGAAAGCCACTGCAAGTGTTATGATAAGCATAGGCAGAATAAATATGAAATTATACAGCAACAAAAGCAAAAATGCATATTCTCTTGTTGAAGATTTAGCCAGCAACCCTAATATGACTATATACGGACCTGATGTGCATGGCAATAGGAATAAGCTTACCACAAACCCTATCAAAAATGCTCCAGGCACAGAAGTGACCCCTTTGATAAGCATCTTCATCTTAGGTCTCCAGCTTTCAGGAACTTCCATCTTAAACCATTTTCCATACCAAAGATAATCTTTTAGGTTGAAAAGGCCTATTATTATGGCCAATATACCCACAACAGCATAAAACCAGTGCGTTATTCCTGCAGCTTGTACAGCACTATATAAGCCTATACCCATAAGCAGGTATGATATATAGATAGAGGCAGTGAATGCCAGCCCTGAATACAATGCCTTGCTTTTCCTTCCTGCCCCAAGAACTGTTGTTAATAATATTATAAGCACTGCAAATGCGCATGGATTGATTGCATCGACAGCTGCAGCAGACAATACAGCAGGCAGGGTAAGCCTTTTCACGGCTGCTGCCTTTCCTGGATCCTCAGATGGAGAGCTTTCTCCTACTATGTGCACTGTATCATTGCCTGATCCAGCTCCCTGCTTTATTTTTTCAAGAGGAGACTCGCATCCAGCATCTATGCATCTCTGTATCTCCTGTTCTATGCTTTCGCCTATAGCCTTGCTGAATCCGACTATTACCTTATCATCTATGAAAGTAGTAGGTACTCCTTGTATCTCTGTATCAAACCTATACACCATCAAAGAAAAAAGCTCCCTGTTCTTGTTATCAAAATAGACCTCTTTCTCTATAACATTAAGCTCAGGATAATCATCTGAGACATCATCAAGAAATGATTTCAGCTGTGAGCAATGAGGGCATCCTTCGCCATAGAAAACTACCATATCTACACTTTTGCTTTCATTCTCAGCAGCCATTGCACCAGCTGCCAAAACAAAGGACATTAATACCAAAAGCAAAAATATTTTTCTCATGTTCTATCAACAAGAAACATAATTTGTTTAAAAATCTTTTGTTTAATCTTAAAGGCAGTTTATCTTTCCAAGATCTGCAGAAAAATCCTAATCTTTTTAAACTGGTTTAAGTAAAAAAAATTATGCTAAATATTGAAAGAGGAGATATGGATAATCTGGAAGGTATCGCCAGTGTATATCTTAAGAACAGCACAGATTACGGTCCAGGATATGCAGCTTTGGATATATCTTATGCTGCAGACAAGGATATAGAAGCACATTTTAATGGTCTGCCTGAGGATCTTCCTCCCGAGGCAAGGGAACAGATAGAACAGGCAAAAGATATATTCAGGAGTTTTGAGATCTCACGGTCCTATTATGACCATAAATCAGACATAACAATAAAAAAAGGAGACATAGTGTTCTCAGGAGATTTTCCTTTGATATTTTCGGAACATATACTGATGGGAGATGCGATAAGATACATGTGTTCATATCTTTCTCAAGACAATCCAAAAGATAAAGATGTTGGGCAGACAATTGATGAAAAAAATTGATATTTCAGTTTTATGATGTAATAAACGAGATGTTCCACAAAAAAGAGACAAGCCAGGACTACCTTGCTGAAACAGAAGAGAAGCTTTACAGGTTATCAGAGAAGAACAAGATACTGACTCCTTACATATGTTCCATGGTAAAAGATATAAAAGAACATCCATCTCAGCAGGTTGAACTTCTGGAAAAGCATGCACTTTTGACACAATCTCTGCTTGAAGAAAACTTTGAAAGATGCAGTATATTGAAATCACAAATAAAAGAACTCAAACAAGAATAAGATAGGAATACCTAAAGCAGAACTTATACATCAATACACTATCTAATCGCTTTTGTCTGCTTCTTCATAGCCCCTCATGAATGCTTCTTCTTCAGGGCTTATCTCATCATCTTCCAATGAAGACTCTTCTTCACTGGACTCATCGGCATCAGACGCTGCTTCTTCATAGTATATCTCTTCTTCAAAATACTCTTCATTTTTTGCCATAAGCAAAAGAGAAAATAGGCTATTTATATAGTTTGTGTTTTAACTATATATACATTATATGTTTTTATCAGGCTTTGTTTTTTCTTCTATAGAATAATTCTTACCGCAGCCAAAACATCTTATATGGGTGATTGATTGAAAATCTCTTCCTTTTGCTCTTCCTTTGTCAAATATCCTCTCTCCCAGATACATCTGCTTCTCTTTTTTATCAGTTAGAGGACAATGCTTATAGAACTCCAGTACGCATTTTATGTTGTTATAAGCTCTTTCCTCTCTTTCCATAGCTTCAGGCATCTTTGCCATTATAATCACCTTTTGTTTTCTTTTTGACAGCTTCTTCCAGTTTTTCTGTCAGATTCTTTATCTTATCAGAACTTTTCATAGCTGACTTGAACAGGACCTGATTTTCTCTTCTTAATTCTTCGATAAGCTTGTCTTTTCTTTTCAGCTCCTCACCATAATATTTTTCAAGCCTTTCCAGCTTTTCCTTTATGGGCTCTTCTTTTTCTTTCATCAGAAAAAATCCCTCAGTCCTTTCTGTTTCTGAACAGCAGGATCTGATTCCGGAACCTCGGCTTCAGGCCTTTCTTCTTCAACAGTATCCTCTAACACAGCTTTTCCATAAACTCCATCATATCCAGGTTTTATCTTTATTTTGCCTTTCCTGTTGGCTATTATGCTTTCAGCGATCTTCTCATCAACAATGTTCTTAAGCTCTTCTTCAGGTGCTTCCAGCAGGACATTCAATTCACTTCCAAACTGTTTCATAAGAGAATCAGTTACAGCCCAGACCTTCTTTGTTGCTATCCCTGCCCCTATAATAGTAGAGACTATCTCCTGCAGAGGTATAAGCTTTAAGAATTCTTTAGCTCCTTTAGGCTTAAATCCTTCTTCCCTGTCTGCAAGTTCTTCAACCCTGTTCTCAACTCCAATTGTCAGGGCCCTGCCGCACTTAGGGCAGATTCCATTTAATCTTGCTGTCTCTTTAGGGCTTAAGCAAACATTGCAGTTCCTATGTCCGTCATAATGGTATTTTCCATAAGCAGGATCAACTTCAATAGTGCCCCACAACCCTTTCTTAGTCCGGATTGCATTTATAATATTCTTATAGCTAATATCTTTTATCTCAAAGATAGTTGCCTCTCTTCCTATCCTCCAAGGCCAGAAACTGTGGGAATCAGAGCACGAAACTAAAGAATACTTATCAAGCTGCGAAAGCCTCCAGTTCATAGGAGGGTCACTTGAAAGCCCTGTCTCCAATGCATGAATATGTTTAGTCTGATCCCTGAAGGCTTCTTCTACAGAATCATACCCTGTCTTTGATCCAAGCAGCCCAAAATAAGGTGTCCAGATATGAGCAGGGATCACTTCTATATCTTTGCTTATCTGCATCATGTTTTCAACCAATTCTGCACAGCTTATCTTAAATATAGGCCTCCCGTCATAGTCAACCCTTCCTTTGCTCTTAAAATATTCAGTTATCTGGTCAACAGCATCAAAGTCAGGAGCTAATATCACATTATGCACTCTCCTGCCTTTTCCATAGTCAGTATATATCATAGAAACTTCTGTCTGCAGGATAAAGTTCATGCCTCCTTCAGTCCTGTATATCCCAGAACCGTCTCCATTTAGTTTACTCTTCAGCTCCTTTATCCATTCTGGATGTGTAAAATCCCCTGTTCCAAGAAGATTAAGGCCTTTTATGCTTCCCCACTTCTCCAGGCTGTCAAGATCCATGCTCTTAGAAGTAGCTCTGGAATGCTTTGAATGCAGATGCAAGTCTGATATTATCTTTATTCTGACCACCCTTTATACTTCAAGAAGATAAATCCTATAAAAATGTTGTTATTGTATGTTTTTATTGGATAGTCAGTTTTAAGCCTGGATATTTGATATTATCACTAAGTGATTGAAATTCTAAAATAGCACTGATCTTTTAATATCCCTAAAAAGCAAATAATGATTTAATCTTATATCCTAATCAGAATTTGATCCATATTATTGAAACCCTGTCAATCTTTTTAATATTTCTGGGAAAAAAATTTCAATCCCATTGATGGCACATTATTTATCTTCCTGATTTTGAAATGATTCAATCCCATTGATGGCACTCACAGCTTCGCTGTTCGTGCACAGCCTCTCTTCGCAGCTAAGCTAAGTTCTGGCTTCGGGCTAATTAATTACTTTTTCAGCTAAGCTAACTTAGAACTTAATGACTTACACTAAATCCAATCTTAGTGAATCACAGAGCACTAAAACCTGCGTGGGAAAAAGAAAGAAAGTTCTGCACCAAAAGGAGAGGAGCTAACTGCCGATAGGCAGTCTTCTTTGGGTATAGTAGCGAACGCAGTGAGCGTTATGAATTAGGATTGAATAATCTTAATTGCAAGGCAGCTATGCTGACTTAGAGATTAGGATTTTTAATTTAAAATCCTGATTGCAGGGCAACTCTGTTGACATAGAAATGATAATTGCAGGACAAATTGTTGACTTAGAGATAATGATTTTTAGATTATTACCATATGAAAACTTTAACTGACAATAATTATCGCAGGACAACTAAGCTAAATTAAAGAACAATATCACTAAAACAAAGTAAGATTGAACAAAGATTATCAAAAGATATATAAAACCAAAACCAGATATAAGAGAAAAAAGAGAAAAATGTTCAATATAGCTATAATATTCGGACTTTTGATAAGCACAACACATTATTTTAGCGAGGTGATCTGCCAGAGATGCAAGACAGGGAAAGAATATTCTCCTTTGTTCTCTTTTTCAGCAGGAATCTCTACAACATATATCTTTCTCCATCTTTTTCCAAGATTCAGCATAGGTGCTGCCCAGACAAGCCAGTATCTTTTTATCTCTGTACTTGCAGGATTTGTAGTGCTTCATCTTGTAGAGAAATATATCTACCAGCATTCTCCTGAGGAAAAGCTATTAAGAGAACTTGCTCTTGAGGATTCTATAATATCTTTTATATATCATCTGTTTGTGGGCATTGTTCTTGTAAGCCTTTTCAGCCAGAGCTTTACTGAAGGGTTATTGTTCTTTTTCATAGTCTTGTTTTATACTGCTATAAGCACTCTGCCTGTAGATGTTCCCAAATTCAGGAGCATGAGGATAATAGTAGCTTCTTCAACATCTATAGGTGTAATCCTTTCAAGCTTTGTTTTCAAGAGCATAACACCTTTGTCACAACCATGGATATACTATAATATCATGGGATTTATAATAGGGGCATTATCTTTTACTGTAACAAGACACTCTCTTCCTCATGGAAAAAAGGGCAGTCCTTTATATTTTACACTTGGCGTGGTACTGTATACGCTCCTAATATTCTTCATCTAATAAGGCTCTGTAGAAATACAGATGGTGAATCACCAAAGTAATAACAATTCTTATTGATCTTTCGATATTGTATGATAATATTTTAAACAATAGTTCTATTTTCTGGGTTTTATATTTTCTGGCTCTTAGTTTAGAGCCATAT
>WJJM01000022.1 GCA_014729675.1 Candidatus Woesearchaeota archaeon
AAGGATTTGAACCTTCGACCTCCGGGTCTCCCCTTGCAAAACAAATATTTTGCTGATATGAGCCCGACGAACACTCCTGGCTGTTCCATCCCGCTAATCCATTATAACTCCTAAACTCTTTATAAACCTTATGGTTAAATCGTTTTTAATAGAAATCTTTAAAAACAAACATAATTTCAAGGATATCATGCCGAGGTCGCTTAGTCTGGCCATAGCGCTGGATTGCTAATCCAGTGTCCTCACGGGCACGAGAGTTCGAATAGTTTGAGCATAAGGGAAAAATAACCCAGAAGCTCTGCTTCGAGAGTCTCTCCCTCGGCGTCAAGAAGTAAAGCCAGGGTGATACATGGGCATCTTTGATGACCTTTGTCTCTCCCTCGGCGTATTTTAAAAATTCAAAAAAGAGGATGAAACATATACAAAGATATCAGAATATAATTCTTAGTACCTTATTTTTGCTATCGATGGTCCTGCCTTTAGTCTGTGCCTCAGATATATACCAGACAAAGGAAGCAGAGCTCTCCATATCTATCTCTTCAGATATATTGCTGGAAAAAACATCTGATACACCAATAATTGAGTCATTGCAGGCAGACCTTTTATTTTTTCCTGAAGATTCCTACAGGCAGGAAATTTTAAGCTTAGAGGCAGATCCTTCTGCAGAGATTTTCCCTGACAAAATAAGATATTCATGGGAAGAGCCAGATATCACAAAACTAAGTTTTCAGCTGGACTCTGAAATAAAGACAAAAAACACATTTCCCGAGATAAAGAAAAAGGTAACATTTCCTATAATCAATATCCCTGAAGAATATGAAGATTACCTTTATCCCACAGAAAACATAGATATCAACCAGGATATAAATCTTCTGGCTTCTCAGTTGGCAGAAGGAGAAGATGATCTTTACATACTCACTCACAAGATAAGCTCATGGGTCGCTGAAAATATAGAATATGACCTTTCCTGCGGAGAAAGAGTTGAAAAATCTTCATGGGTCCTGGAAAACAAGAGAGGTACTTGCGATGAATTTTCATCATTATTTATCTCATTATGCAGATCATTAGGCATCCCATCAAGATACACAGCAGGCATAGCCTACTCAAACAAACCAGAAACTTTTGGCTTCGGTTCGCATGCATGGGCAGAAGTTTACTTTCCAGGATATGGATGGGTGCCCTTTGATCCAACATACCGCCAGATGGGATTTATAGATCCATCCCACATAAAACTGGCTGATTTCAAAGATTCTGCAGAATCAAGTACAAGATATGAATGGAAAACAAAAGATATAGAAGTAAGCACAAACCCTCTTGATATCCATGCATTCCTTGAAGATACAGAAACCCCTATAGCTTTTCCTTTTGAGATTAGAATTGAACCTATAAACAAAGACATCGGATTCGGCTCTTATAACCTGATAAAAGCAGAGATAACCAACCCAAAAGATTACTATCAGGCTACAGAACTTGCTTTGTCTTCTTCTGGAGAAGTAGAGATAGTAGGCAAAAAAAACAGGCTTGTGCCCCTTGAACCTTCAGATACAAAAGAGGTCTATTGGAAGATAAAGTTGGATAGTTCTCTTGATGATAATTATATCTACACATTTCCTGTAGTGGTCCAGACAGCAAGAAACTATACCTCAAGAAGCGAGTTTCACTCTTCTGAAGATGACACAGTATACACAGAGGAGGACATAGATGAAAAATTAAGCACTATAGAAGAAGAAAAGGTAAAAAAATATTCTTCTGAAGTAGAACTGGAATGCTCTCCTTCTGTATTGGAATTATACATGAAAGAAAAGATAGTTGTAAGCTGCAGCCTAAGAAACAAAGGAAATACAGTGCTTAACGATCTGGATGTGTGTTTTATGGACATGTGCAAAAAACAGGAGCTGTTCATAGCTGAAGAAAAAAGCATCTTTTTTGAAAAAACAGCAGAACATCAGGGAAAGACAGAAAAATTAGTAACAGTAAAGAACAACCAAATATCTAAATCATTCCCTATAGAACTCACTATACTTGATAAGCCCGATATCAGCATAACAAATATAAGCTATCCAAAAGATGTTGAATACGATAGATCATTCATTGTCTCTTTCCTTGTTGAAAAAATATCTTCATCAGATCCACAGGAAGTAGATATACAGTTGAAAAGGGACAGCTACACTGAATCATGGCAGATAGATGAACTAGGTTCAGATCATGAGATAAAACTTAGATTAAAAGGAAATGCACTGAAAAACGGCATCAATCTTATAGAAATCTCTATAACCTACAAGGACAAAAGAAAAAACACCTTCTCAAAAAAAGAATCATTCAATATAGAATTGACAAACATCACATTCACCCAACAGCTCAGGATCTGGCTGAACAGCATAGGGAACTGGTTTGAAGGTTTATTCTAAAATTTATCTTGTAGATCATTAAAGAATTCAATCTTAATCTCTATTTCAACAAGTTGCCCTGTAATCAGGATTTTCAATCCTAATTTTAACGCTCGCTTTGCTCGCTAACCCTATCACCGAAACAGAGGAGTTAAATTCTGGCTTCGATTAAAAGAACTGAACACCCGACTTAAATCGGAGAGGGACTGTACACGAACAGCGAAGCTGTGAGTGCGATCAATAGGATTGAAAAGTTTAATTTTGCTTTTTATCAAAAAATAAAACGTGCCAAAAATAATTTATAATAGGCAGGCTTTCAATTATACAGATAAAAGTCTGACTTAGAAATGGGATTGAATCTTTTTTTGCTTTTTATAAAAATTAGATTTAATGTCCTCCATGGATTGATTTGTATTTTGCCTGCAAATTTCCAATTATACAGATTAAATCCTGAATCAATTACATCAAGACCAGATATGAGCTAAAACAGGCTCTGTAGAAATACAGATGGTGAATCACCAAAGTAATAACAATTCTTATTGATCTTTCGATATTGTATGATAATATTTTAAACAATAGTTCTATTTTCTGGGTTTTATATTTTCTGGCTCTTAGTTTAGAGCCATAT
>WJJM01000023.1 GCA_014729675.1 Candidatus Woesearchaeota archaeon
ATATGGCTCTAAACTAAGAGCCAGAAAATATAAAACCCAGAAAATAGAACTATTGTTTAAAATATTATCATACAATATCGAAAGATCAATAAGAATTGTTATTACTTTGGTGATTCACCATCTGTATTTCTACAGAGCCGTTTAAATT
This sequence comes from Candidatus Woesearchaeota archaeon, assembly GCA_014729675.1. GTDB lineage: Archaea > Nanobdellota > Nanobdellia > Woesearchaeales > WJKL01 > WJJM01. Next base: position 149 of record WJJM01000023.1, read on the forward strand.
GTTATTTTTCAGTAAGATTTAAAAGATAGCATAAAACTTAAATAATAAATGGCATGCATATTAGAAAGAGTTGAGAAATATCTAAGAGCCTTTCCCAGATATCATGAGACACTTAGGGAAAGGGCTACATTAAGGAATAGGGTAAAGAAAGAGTTCAGGTTCTATACAAGAAGATCAGATCTTGAAAATCCTGCCCCTTTTCATTTTGAGCAGATAAAAAAAGCATCAGAGCTTCCAGACCATATATCTGACGGACTATTATATAAAGCCATCAATTTTTATCATGAAGAGACAGCAAAAGACAGGAATGTTTTTTATGTCAGGGGACGTGTCGGTTTCCGGGATAGAGAATATGTATTATCTTCAGATAAGAAGTATAAGAGCATCACCAGAGAACAAAACCTAGACAAGCCTTTGAACATTGAAGAATATTTCTAGATTCCAGATAATTTTTCCCAAACATTTATAAAAGAAATATTAATCTATATTCCTGCGCCGCGGTCGCATAATCTGGTACTTGCCGAACTTGCTCAAAGCTTGGCTCGCAGGCAGAAAATTGCACAGGCCTGGAAATACACACTAAAAAGCCTGGCCCTTCGGGGCATCCCGGTTCAAAAGCGTAAGGACAAGGGTCTTTTGCGGAATTTCCGGGCCGCGGCGTAATCATCTTTACAATATCCTAAAAGATAAATATTTAAATCATTAGTTCTATCATATATCTATGCCCATAAAAAAGAGACCTTTTAAGTTCAGAAAGAGACAAATTCCAAAACTGAATTATGGGATTCTTCATTCTCAAACAGGCTATAGTGATGGGGTTTCTATTGTCATGGATCAGATAGAATCTATGATGACAAAGGACATGAACATCCCTAAGAGCAATATACATTATCTTGTGGGATCTGCAAAAAAACAGTCTCCAAGGATAAGGCAGTGCAAATACATCTGGCATAAATATTACATCAACAAGCGGGCAGTCAAATATTTCAATGAAGGCTACGGAGGCTCTGTAAGCGAGAAGCTGGAAAAAGCCATAAATATAGCACAAAAAGAGATAGAAGACTTCATAGACGACAAGAAGATAGACGTGATAATAGCTCACAACACTGGCCATCCTGTGAATTTTGTTCTTGCTGTAGCCTTGTCAAGATATTATAGAGATTCAATAAAAAATAAAAAGACGACTCCAAAATATATACTTTGGTGGCATGATTCACATCTTGAAAGAAAAAGATTTCAGGACCCTCCCAATGATGTAACAAGATACCTTAGGCAGGGAATTCCAGGCAAATATGTAGAATATATAGTCTTCATAAACAGTCTTCAGTTTGATCAGGTGCAGCCATATTTTCTTGAGATGGACAAACAGCATCCTGGATATTACGAGAGCATATTCAAGAACCATGATGTAATATATAACACTGCCACACTGACTATTGATTCCTACAGTGATCTCAAGAAAGACAGATATCAAGAAACAGCAGAGAGATTTATAAAAGCTTTCAAGATAGACAAACTATTGAGAAAACACAGGCTGAGCTTTTCTGATATCCAATTCTGTCTCCAGCATACAAGGATCGTCCCCAGAAAAAGGATAGATTTTGCATTGAGGTATGCTTACGAGCTTTTTGACAAACTTAAGAAAAAGAAAGAAAGAAAAGCCATGGTATTCTTTGTCTCAGGCCATTCAGGGGATGAGACAGGAAATTATAAGAGAAAGATAATAAAACTTAACAGACAGCTTTCAGAAACATACAATACAAAAAAATTCTTCCTTATGTTTGCAGAAGACAGGGAAAAAGAGATAGAAACAGGGATATATTTTGAGGAATTCCCTGCTATATTTGCAAGACTTGGAGGCATCTCTACATATTTCAGTGAGATAGAGGGTTTTGGAAACAATCTTCTTGAGGTACTGGCAGGAGGACTTATCCCGGTAATATACACCTATCCTGTCTTTGTGAAAGATATAGCAAAATATAAGTTCAACGCCATAGCATTAAAGTCATTCAACATAGAAAAAGAATCCATAGACCCTGTCATAGAACTCATAGAAAAAGAAAGAAAAAGAAAGCTATGGGCAAACAGCAACCTTAAGATACTGAAAAGAAACTTCTCGCACAAGATCATCTCGAGAAAATTGAAAAGAGCAATAATAAGGGCAAGGCAGCATATCTAGAATTTTAGCAAACTTTAAAAACAATCATACCTTATTCTGAATATGGTTGAGACAAAACATCTGACTATAATGTTTACAGATATCAAAGGATTTACTTCAAGAACTTCTCTTTCTTCAAGAGAGCAGCTTCACAAGATGCTTGAGCTGCATGAGAATCTTATAATCCCTGCATTCAGGAAGTTCAAGGGAAAAGTAATAAAGACTATAGGGGATGCTTTCATGGTTACATTCCATTCCCCTACAGATGCAGTGCTTTGCGGGATGAGAATCCAGGAGATACTTGATAAGCACAACAAAGAGAATCCTGAAGACAGCATAGAAGTAAGAGTGGCTATAAATTCAGGTGAAGCCACTGTAAAAGATGATGATGTTTTTGGAGAAGCTGTAAATATAGCTTCAAGGCTTGAAGGCATAGCTGATGCAGGAGACATATATTTTACAGAATCAGTCTATCTTGCTATGAACAAGGCAGAGATCCCTACTGCAAAAGTCGGCTACAGGCATTTCAAGGGAATCCCTGAAGAGATAAAGGTCTATAAAGTATTAAGAGAAAAAAAGAACAAAAGGTTTTTCAGCAAAAGATACAAGCCAGTCAAAAGAACATATTCTCCAGGAAAAAAGAGGATATATAAGTTTTTAAGATGGGGCGGAATCGCTTTTGTCCTGCTTCTGATACTTATACAATGCTCTGAGATAAACAAGCAGAAAGAGGAAAAAGAGATATTTCAGGAGCAGGTTATCAGGGAAAACGAGGACAGAGTGAGGCAGGATATAAAACAAGAAAAGATAGATGAGATAACATCTGTATCTAAAGATGTCATAGATGCAATAAAGCAGGGAGACGAAAGAAGAGCAAGAAAAGGCATAGAATTTCTTATAGAGGCGAGTGACAGATACGAAAATACAGAAGAACTAAAAAAACACATACAGGATCTTGAGATAAGATACAAAGAAAGGTTTAATTAAAGATAAGTATGATTTACTCTTATCTCTCCTATCTTCTTTAGGATGTTTCTTGCATATTTTAGCTTTGTCTTATTTTCAGCATATACTGTAAATATGGGCTGCCCTTTCTTTACCTTCTGGCCTTCATGCCTGTAGAGAAATATTCCTGCTCCTTGATCCTTTGGAGCCCCTGCTATCCTGGCTATCTTGCTTACAGTAAAATTGTCTATATCAGTTATCGTAGCTGACTTAGGTGCCTTATACGTATATTGATACTTTCCAGGCTTTATCTTATCAGGGTTAATATTAGGATTGCCTCCCTGGGCTTTTATTATCTCTTTCATCTTGGCATAGGCTTTCCCGTTTTCAAGTATATCCTTAACCTTTTTTCCTGCACCCTTCACACCTGCAGATTTAAGGATATCTGTAGCCATGCGGATGCATTTTTTCTCAAGGTCTTTAGGCCCCCTTTTATCCCTTTTAAGCACCCACAATACGTCCCTTGCCTCTAATGCAGGACCTATGCCGTTCCCTACAGGCTCTGTTCCGTCTGTTATGATCGCTTTTACTTTCATCCCCATCTTTTTTCCTATCTTTATGAATAATTTTTTAAGATGGTCAGCTTCTTTCTTGTTCTTTATCTTGGTGTCTTTTCCTATAGGGATATCTATAAGCACATGATTGGAATTTACAGCAGCTTTTTTTGCAAGTATAGATGCAAGCAGCATACCTTCTGGATCAAGAGACAGGGGATGTCTTAGCTTTATCAGCTTGTCATCAGCAGATGCAAGATCTACTCCTCCTCCAAGTATGATACAGCCGTTTGTCTTCTGCACAACCTTTTTCATCTTTTTAAGGGTAAGTTCTACAGGAGCAAGAACCTCCATAGTATCTGCTGTACCTGCAGGGCTTGTTATGCTTCTGGAGGATGTTTTAGGGATAGTAAGCCCTGCTGCTGCCACTATCGGAACCACTATCATGGTTGTCCTGTTTCCAGGAACTCCACCTGTGCAGTGCTTGTCTACTATTATTTTGTTTCTAAGCTTAAGTTTGTTTCCGTATTTTACTATCGCTTTTGTGAGATTTACCGTCTCTTCCAAGTTCATCTTTCTTGTATAACAGGCTGCGATAAAATAAGTCAGTTCTATAGCGCTAAGTTTTCTTTCTACAATCTCCCTCACTATCTCATCTGTCTCTTCTTTTGAAAGGTTTTTCCCTTCCAGCTTCTTTTTTATATGGTCTACTCCTTTCGGCTTTTCTTCAAGGTCCATATCTATGATATCTCCTGGTTTTGCATTCAGCTCATCCACAACCTCTTCAAAAAGTCCGATCTGTCCAGGCTTTACTACCTTGTCACTTTCACCTATATCAACTATTGCAGTTGTCTTTTTTCTTCCTTTTTTTACACTTACCCTATCTTCATGATGCAGGTCAAACTTCTCTGCATCCTTCTCATTTACAAGTACAACTAATATCCCACCCGTTGCAATATCCATGTCTTTGACTTTAAGTTTCATTGTTTATTGATATTTAAAGTTAAAGGCCTGAAAATGTTTTCATTTTCTTTGTCTTTGACTTTAAGTTTCATTGTTTATTGATATTTAAAGTTAAAGGCCTGAAAAACGAAGTTTTTCTTTGTCTTTGACTTTAAGTTTCATTGTTTATCACTTGTTTTTGTACATCTTTATAAGTGTTGTGAATAGCACAAGCACCAGAGGCCCAACTACCACGCCTATCAGCCCAAGAAGCTCCAATCCGCCCAGCACTCCAAGAAGCACAAGCACAGGATGCACCTTAGCCTTGCTTCCAATTATCTTAGGCCTTATGAATATATCTATAGCACCAATTATCAACCCGCCTCCTAATATGATAATAGAAGACAGTATATCCTTGTTGTATATCTGGTTTATAAGCGCAGGTATCCATATCACGCTTGCCCCTATCAGAGGAAGGAAAGCAAGGAAAGCCATCACTATCCCCCACAATATTGGAGATGCTATCTTCCCGAAATAAAATGTCAATGCTCCAATAACTCCCTCTACAACTGCAATGACAAAAAATCCATACACTATTGCCCTGACTATCTCCCTGAACTGGGTAAGTATCTCTTTCTTGTTCGAGTCAGTCATAGGTATCTTCTTCTCTACAAATCCCACTATCTTTTTTCCGTCTCTTAAGAAAAAGAAAAGCATGAAAAACATAAGGATCATGTCCAACATCCTTCTTGCTATACTAAACACAAAATTAAACGATCTCTCCGCAAGCTGAGAGCTTACCTTCTGAAATCCTGTATCTATATAAGATCTTACTCTCGGCTCTCTTGTTATATCCTTTATATTATTTACCAACCTGCATCCGAATTCTCCCTCTTCACAGCTGCTCACAGAATAAAGCTTCTGCTTCATTATAACATATCCTACAGAGGCTTCCTGCGAGACCTTAAAGACAATATAGACTGTAGGTAGCATTATGAGTATTATAAGAAGAAATGATATAAGCAGTGCAGCCATATTCTCCTTTTTTATCTTTTTCTTAAGCTTTTCATATGCAGGATAGAATATATATGCAAGAAGTATGCTTGTCAGTACAGGAAAAAGGTACGGTCTGATTATCATAGCAGACAATACTGCAATCAATACAAAGAATAATACAAGAAAATAAATACCATGATTTTTCTTTATATTTCTCACCTCTATGGGTGTATTAATAAAGCTAGATTATAAATATTTCGTTTAAGTATGGGCCTGCCCGGAATTGCATAAGCTTTTCGCTTAAATTGCACCGGGGACATCCACCATTTTGAAATTGCTTTCGTCAAGGTGGCGTCATAGCTACTAGACCACAGGCCCGTTTATTTTTTTCGTATTATGGAAGTATTTAAATATTACTAAAAAAGCTTTGTTTTTCATGTTTAACTTTTTCAAAAGATCAAAAGAACAGATAAACACAGGGATAAAGAAAAAGATCTCTTCAATACAAAGGACAGGAAATAATCTTGAGCAACTTGAAAAGTTCCGCCTTTTCAAGAATCATGATGACAGGATAGACAAGTTTTTCTCATTGTTGTTCAAGCTTAGCTTTACATCAGAAAAAGAGGAGAGAGACAGGATAATAAAAAAGGCTAAGATTCTGGCTTCTTCTGTTCCCGATCTTAAAGGCTGGCCTGATGAAAAGGAAAAGTTTTGGGATGTTGAAGCATATTCATGGAAGTCAAAGATCTCAAAAGATCTAAGGGCTATACTGAAAAAAGAGATCTTTATCTCTCTTGGTCACGGGCTTAATCTTTCAGTGGGATCAGGGGCATTCCCTTATCTTGAAAATTCTGTCTTGCTGGACATTTCAGAAGAGATGCTCAGGATGGCTCCAGAAGGATATAAGAAAGTACAGCATGACATAGACAAGAAACCTCTTCCTTTTGAAGATGATAAGTTTGATTCCTGCACTATGATATTTGTGATAAACTATCTTGAACATCCTGAGAAAGCTTTAAAAGAGATAAAAAGAGTATTAAAGCCCAAAGGAAAACTTTTCCTTGTCCAGTCTATGATCCCTGTTGAGACATGGTACAGACAGCAGCAGGCAAGGCATTGGGATAGAGAAGAATTAGTTAATTTATTAAATAGGCTTGATTTCATCCCAAAGATAAAGCAGTTTGATATCGAAGGAAGAAAGCTGCTTTTCATAGAAGCATCAAATTGACGCCCCGGTGGCTCAGTGGTACTTTGCGCAGGCAAATGTTTGCGTGAAGCACAAAAGAGCGTTACCTTGGTATCCTAAAACAAAAAGGTAGAGGTCGCGAGTTCAATTAAGCTAAAGCATGACTTGGCTTTGAGAGTCTCGCTCGGGGCTGTTATTATTCTCAAAAAAAGACAGACGCAACAAAAACTAAGGCTATCTATCCAACCATAGGGGAATCTAGATTATAACCCTAAACTCGCTCCCTTTGCCCAATGCACTTTTAACATCTATCCTCCCATTATGCGCTTTGACTATCTCATTTGCTATCGTCAATCCAAGACCGCTTCCGCCTTTATCTCTTGTAGCATAATGCTCAACCTGATAAAATTTGTTAAAGATATTCTTCAGGTCAGGAAGAGGAATGCCTTTTCCAGTATCTCTTACACTAATAACAGCATCCCCTTTTCTCTTATAAGCATTTAATATTATCTTTCCCTTGTCAGTATATTTTATAGCATTTGATATCAAATTGATAAGAACCTGTTTGAACTTTTCAATATCAACTTCAATGATAAACCTTTTCTTAAGCTTATTCTCTATCTTCAATCTTTTCTCTTTAGCCAAAGCATAGCATGCATTATTTTCAAAAAAACCATACAGGTCAAACTCTTCTATCTTCAGCTCTTTCTTCTTCTCTAGCTTGCTTAGATCTAAGATATCATTTATCAGTGCTTTTAATCTTTCTGTCTCCTGTTTTATAGTATCCATGGCGCCTCTCTGTTTCTTGTTTACCTCCCCTAATTTTTTGTCTTTCAGCAAAGAAGTATAAAGATTTATAGATGTTAAAGGAGTCCTAAGCTCATGGCTAATAGTAGAGACAAACTTGTCTTTCATCTCATTAAGTTCTTTTTCATGCGCTAGTTCTCTTTTAAGATAAGCTTTATCAGCAACCTTAAGATACATCACTCTTGTAAACAAAGCAACAGCTATAAATGGAAAAGGATGAGAGGCAACAAACAGCCTTGCATTATTTCCATCAAAAAATACAAGATTCACAATCTTTATGAAAGGGTCTATAAAATAAATCATAAAAGCAATGATTATGCTCTGCCTGTATTTGTAGGGAGTATCTTTTCTTGAATGTATGGTATATATAGGATAAATTATAAGTAAAAGCTTCATGCAGATAAACACTATACTGCTCCAGTAATAGCTTGAATATGATCCTTCCCATAATATTACCTCTAAGATAAGGCTGCTTTGAGCTATCAGGAAAACTCCTGCAAGAAGCATTATCTGATACACTATATTCTTTTTTATCTTGTCTCCTTTTGAGAAAAAAGGAAAGATAAATGCATTAGCAAGGAGTATCAAAGCAAGTACTTCAAGAGCATTGTCTATTACAGGAAGATAATACTTGTAAGAAACAAACCCAAGATCCCCAAACACTACATTTGCCAGAACAACAGTCGAAAGAAGCTTTTCAAAGCTTAAAGCTCCGAACCCAGCGATAAGATATTTTAATTCTCTTCTTGGATCTCTTGTATATTCAGAAGTGAGCATATATGTGGTAAAGGTAAAGAGCAAAAGCTCTATGAGCCCTTTTATAAGGTCTCCTTCTATATTCCCAAGCAAAAAGAATATCTGGTGAAAATCGATCATCTTAAGAAATAAATATCAGCTTATTTTTCCAGTACCTGATTGATTACATGCTTAAGTTCGTCTGCTTCAAAAGGCTTCATTATATAATCATCTGCCCCTGTATCCATGCCTTTGAGTTCATCCTTTGGCTGATCTTTTGCAGTGACCATCACAACCTTTGTATTTTTCATCCCTTCGTCACTCTTTATGCTCTTGCAAACATCTATTCCATGTATCTTTGGCAGCATAAGGTCAAGGATTACAAGATCAGGTTTGATCTCCTTTGCCTTGGCAAGACCTTTCTCACCGTCCTCGGCAACATGTACATTAAAATCCTCAGAAAGAATCATCTCGTGAGCTCTTGCAATATTTTCATCATCTTCTATGACAAGCACGTTCTTTTTCATAATATCCTCCTTTGATAGTATCTTATCACCAGGATTAAGTTTGGCTGGATTCTTTATAAGTTTTTTGTTTTTTAAGAATTAAAGTCCTTTTCTGTATCTTTCAACAGCTGCCTTGAACTCTGCATCATTCTGCTCTAATTGATCTTCCATTTTTTTTACCAATACTTTTAGCTCTTTGACAGACATATTAATTACCTTTTATTATAATATAATCTTTATCATATATAAACTTACCTTTTATTCTTTTTAGGTGCATCTTCCTCTAAATTTGCAATATAATCTGTTAATTTATCATAGGCACTCTGGAGTTTAGTATATTTTAGCTCCATCTTGTTGACTTCATCACCATATTGTTTTATCCTGCTTTCCAGACATATCCTTTCAAATCCAATTGAAAACAGAAGTAATATCATAAATATTCCCACAATTGCTAAAGTGTGCCCAGGAAATAACCAAATCAACACAAATAATATAATCTGTTCTAAGGTGTATAATCCTAAAAACAAGATATCAAACAAAGTTTTATGGCTATAGAAGAAGGCTCTAAGTCTATCTCAAAAGTTCCTTAGATTTACCCCAAATAAATCTATACTTCTAAATATTCTACCATGCAAACTCATTTTATTACTTTGACCCTATCAGAACTCTTTTTTAGATTAATCAGCTTAGTTTTTTATAAATATTTCTAAAATTAGTTATAAAAAAAGAAAAATAATAAGGCCTCTTTCCTTATTAGTCCCAGAGGCATTATTTAATTATGCGAGGGGTGAGATTCGAACTCACGGACCCACTAAGGGACAGGATTGCTTAAATATCATCAGCCGAAGCTTCATCACTTAAGTTTCTTAAGTCCTGCGCATGAAGTCTGAAATCATAAAATGATCTCATTTGACCAGACTCTGCAACCCTCGCGCAATATCAAGAATTAAATCTTAGTTTAAAAAGCTTTCTTTAATAGCTTTATTTCTTTATTTCTGTTTCCTTTTCCTTCTTCTCATCTGTCCCTATAAACCTGTGCAGCTCCAAAGCACCCTCAAGATTGTTATAGATATAATGGGTATCTTCTATAAGCTCATCCACAAATTTGTCAGGCCCAACTCTCCAGATATATTGGTTTACAAGTATCCTTAAGAAATAATACCATGGAGTCTGCTCCCATCTATTCTGTATATCTGTTATAGTCCATGCATCAAAAACAGCATGAACATTTCCTTTGCTAAGTTTTCTTGTCTTTCCGTCAACAATGACCTCCACTTCAGTTATGTTTGTTATATGGAGCCTTATCTTTATCAGCAGCGCAAAATATGCAGTCTTGACTTTAGTAGGCCTCAGTTCTATATAAAAATCCTTTCCTTTCTCCTTTATCTCTTCGTTCCTTCGTTTCTCCTGTTTCACATAACCTTTTTCAGCGCAGCTTTTGTCTATTACATCCAGAAGACTCTTGACATCAAAAATCCCTTCATAGTTCAGCTCCAGTCCATCCACTATTATCTTTTTCTCAGACATTTTTCTCATACCTATAAAGATTCAAAAATCTTTGTATCGTTGAATGCAGATCATAAAAGTCAGCAAGAAGCCACTTCTCGAACTTATTAAAATAGCTCCTGAATATATACTTGTCAAATATTGTTCTCAAAAAGAAGAAAAAAGGCTTTGACTCCCATTTGTCTTCATAGTCTGATTCAAGGTAGCAGTCAAACACTATCCTCACCTTACCTTGGTTTATGATTATGGTCTTCCCTGCTTTTTCAACTTCAACATCCTTAACATTTGTACACTGCATCCTTATTCTTATTATGTTCTTGAAATAATCTGTTGTTTTCTTATAAGGCCTCATCTCCAGATAAACAGTCTTTCCTGTCGCAAGTTCTTTCTGCTCGTTCTTTATCTCCTCCTTGTCATAACCTTTATCATAAAACCATTGATCCATCACCCTATATAATCCTTTAAGGTCAAACAGCCCCTCATAAGTGAGCTTCTGTTGGTCCACGACAAGTTTTTTCTCGCTCATGTTATACATACTCCTTGTATTCTTTTCCTGCAGCTCGCATATCAAGGAATTCTTTTACCTGGTCCACAAGATTGACGACCCTGTAATAGAGCTCGTCATGCCATATCCCTTCAACTTCATTTCTCATCACATATTTAAGGAAAAAATCCCTTACATTCGTCCATAATGTACTGCTTTCAAACCTTTTTTCATAATCTATATCAACAGCTCCACTGAACTTGATCTGCATCCTTGCATTTATCAGCTTTTTCTTTGTACCATCAGGCTGCTGGATCTCAACTTCCTGCATGTCCCAAAGATGGAAATCAACAGCCATCGAATATTTGTAAAATTCAGTTACATTTCTGTCTCCTTTTAATGTGATCTCCTGTTCTGCTCCCAATGGAGAAGGCACCTTGTGTTTGTATTTTGTTTCCTGCACCCAGTATCTTCTTGCCTTCATCCAGGCTGCTATCATGTTGTAAAGCCCGTCAAAATCAAACAATCCCTGAAATCTTATCATCTGTGTAGGTATATTAAGTGTAGTAGGATATGCCATATTATATTACTTCGAAACATCATATATAAACCTTTCTCTGCAGAAGTATCCATTTTATAGTAAAAAAGGCAAAACAAAAATATTTTAAACAACAAGCACATTATATATCATAATGAAAAAAATATTGATATTTGCATTATTGCTGCTTGTTGTTAGCTGCACATCAGCTCCAAGACAGGCAGAAGATAAAGCATCAAAAAGAGAGGTTGATATAATGAATATTGAGAGTTCTGATCTAGGAGAGACAGTCCCTGAAAAATTTACATGTGATGGAGAAGACATATCTCCTTCATTGAACTGGTCTGAAGCTCCTGAACAGACAAAAAGCTTTGCAATATTAGTGCATGACCCTGATGCCCCTGCAGGAGACTGGATACACTGGATGATATACAATATACCGAAAGAAAAAACTTCAATATCACAGGGAGAAGTTCCTGGAGAACAGGTCAACAATGATTTTGGAAAAAAAGAATATAGAGGTCCCTGCCCTCCTTCGGGCACACACAGATATTTCTTCATAGTCTATGCCCTGGATACAGAAACTCTGGAGATATCTGACAAAGAAGACTTTTCCAAAAAGATGCAGGAACATTCTCTTGCCAAGGCAGAACTGATAAGTGAATATGGAAGATAATCATACCCTTTCATATTCCCTTAACTTCTTCAAGAAAAGCATCTCCAGCGATCTTTCATTGTACTCTTGCCTGGCTTTTTGCCTGAATGTTCTTCCAGTATAGTCCTCAACATCTTCCATCAATCTTACAAGTCCAAAAAATTTGTCGTATTTTCTGTTTACTCTTCTGGCTATCCTGTTCATCTCGTCTGTTATAACTTCTCCTGCATATCTTTCTTTCAGGTATTTGAATTCTTTCTTGTATTTAGTCTGATAATGATGAAGAAGAATGTTATCTATAGTAGAACCATCTTCCTTTGGTTTTCCTAAAAACATAAGATTAAAGTCAAAAAGCTTTGTCTTAAATCCGTCTATTATCCTGTTTCTTGGATTTATGATATCCTCTGCCAGCTCTAAAAAACTTGCCTGTACACTTGCTCTTATTAGATTATCCCTATACTGCCTAACTTCAAGAAGTTCTCTTTCATCGCAGCCTTCCACCATCTTGGACAACGTTTTTCCAGGGATAGCTTCTTCGATGAATACTGCCCTGTTAAAAGTATATGATTTGGGCTTTGTTCCGCTTGTGATATCATAAAGCCATTTCCCGAGCATCCTTGTAAGGTCTGGCCTTTTTACATATATGGGATTTTTTTGTTTCTTCCCATTTATTCCATATTCTACTTTTACAGGCATTGTCCCTGTGTTTATCATATATTTTTTATTCTTTACGCTGTAGTCAGCAGGACCTAATAATCTTCTTAAAGCGCTTATTGCGACTCTTTCCGCATTTTTTTCGTCTCCTTCTGTCCTGTTCTGGAAAGGAAACTCTTCTACTGTGGCCATAAGATGAGAGTCATTAAAATATTCAGGCGGTATAGAAGTCGGATTCTTGCCTACAAGATTTGAATATGTTATCCCCTTATGAGACTTTTCACTTTTCATCTTCTTCGGAAGAGGAGTATAAAGACTCATAGCTGAGTTTTTTCCTTTGTACTTTACCTGCTGTTTCTTGAAAAAATTAAGTACATCATTAGGAATATCTACAAAGTCCTGCCTTATAGAAGGCGAATATGCAAATTTGCTGTCAGTCATATAAAGATTTAAGATCTATACTTTTTAAAGATTAGGTATATAGAACTAATGCTTATTCTTGTTCCTTCCTCTGGATTCTACTTTCTCCAGCCTTTTAAGCACAACATCTGCATCTGGGTTTCCCTGCTTGTATCCTCTTAATGCTGCTTCAAAGCAATCTTCCCAGTTCTGGTAATGCTTTGATTCCAAAGCCTGCCTTAGCAGATGCAGGTCAACAGCTTTGTCTTCTTCTTTATTAGAAAAAAAGCTAAGTCCAAAATCTATAAATTTGATCTCATGCTCAAGTATCATATTTGAAGTTGTAAGATCCCCATGTATTATATCTTTTGAATGCATGACGCCTATCTTCCTGCCCATCTCTTCTGACAATACAACAGGGTTCTGATAAAGTACATCTCTTAACTTATTCCCGTTTACCATCTCCATCCTTAGCTGCATAGCTTTATCACACATATCCTGCAGTCTTGGAGCTGGGAAATTTATCTCTTCAAGCTTGTCAAGAACCCTTGCTTCCCTTCTTGTCCTGAACTTTCTTAATTTTTCATCTATCTGGTCAAGCCTATAGCTTTTCTTGACCCTGTCTTTGACTATCATATTCTTCTCTTTTCTGATAGTTGCTTCAGCACCCTTATCCAATATATTATCTTCCATAAGAAATCAAAAAAAGTTCTAGTTTAAAAAGCTTGCTAAAACAAATATTTTTTAAACTATGGCATTATCAATTGAACATGAAAAAGCACCAATTGTTAAAAGGATCAAGACTGGACATATTTCAGCTTATCAATAAAGGTTATGGAAAATTTTCAGACATACAGAAACTTACTGCTCTCAATTCAAACGAACTTTCTTATCATCTCAAAAGACTAATAGATGCAGGATTGGTGGAAAAGCTAACTGAAGAGAACCTTGGATCATATATCCTGACAGAAGAAGGAAAGAAACTCTATCCTTATTTAAAGGTTATAACAGAAGAAGAAACTCCTGTCGTTGCAGTTACAGCTATAGCGCCTGTAGATGGAAATAAAGTTTTGATGGCTGTAAAGGAAAACGAGCCTGACAAAGGAAAACTCATCCTTATAGGGGGGAAAGCAAAAGCAGGCAGGAGCATGGAAAAAAATGCAAAGATAAAAGCAAAAGAACAAGTTAACATAGACATAGACAATCTAAGACTAAGATGCATAAATGAATTTATAGTCAAAGGCAGGCATCACTGGCTTGTATTTTTCTATACCTGCAAAGCATTGAACACTCCTAAAGATACTGTCTGGATAAGCTTAGACAATCTGGAAAAATATGATCTTTTCGGAGACAATCATTTTCTTCTCAAAGAACAGATAGGCAACAAAGAAGTTAAGTTCACAAAAACTGAATTCTAGTCAATTCTCATTGACTTCTATCTTTAAATATCTTTTCTACTTTCAATATCTAATGATAATCCCAAAGAAAGTAATAGATGATGTATGCAGTGACTGCATAAACTGGAAGAAGACAGAAGAGATCCCTTATTACCACTGCACATCATATGCAAGAGAATGCAATGCTTTGATGGACTATTCATTTAAGATAGCACAGGAGGCAAATAAACATGAAAAGACTAAATACAAACTTGAACAATAAGCAGAATGATGTTTCATTGCTCGACATAGTAAGGCATCATTTCAGGGGAAAAACAGTAACAAGCAAAAAGATTGTAGAAAAGGTAAACAATGATCCAGTTACAAACGGTATCTACTCAAAGAAATATCTCAACTCTGGGATATTGCCAAGGCTAAAAGGCTATTATGGCAGTGAAACAATACAGAAAGTAGAAAAAGGATTGTATAGGATAAATTAAGCTGCTTTTTTCTTATCTTTTTTCTTGCCTTTTCTTATCTCATGAGGTATATGAGACTTATGAAGCTCACCCGAAGTTCCGTGATAGGCAAACAATCTTGGCATATGTTCTGGAGTTACTTTCTCTTTCTGCACTTTTCCTTCTATTCCAAGATATTTCAAGGCAGGCTCGATGTGCTCTTTTTCAGTCACGTATTTGTTTGCTATCCCTGCATAATGCCTTTGGGCAAAATCGTTCTTTTTTCTTTCAAGCTCGCTTACAAGCTCATCCGGGCCGAACTCTTTTCCACTGCCTTTTACTATCTTCTTTATTTCTTCATAGGTTATGCCGCCTAATGTTTCTACAAGCGTATCTACGAGCCTTTCATCAATATTCTTGCCAAGATCAAAGTGTTTCTTGACATCTTCCCTGACTTCATCAGAAACAGTCTTTATATATTTGTCCTGAACATTAGAATCTTCCAGCTTGTCAAAATCATAATCAATAGCTTCATTGGCTTTCTTAATGGCAGCATAGTTCCTGTCCTGAACTTTAGAAACATACTTTTTAGCAGTTTTCATGCTTTTTTCTATGTTTTTGTAATGGTCTTCTTTCTTTTCAGCCATAATATATCAGTTATTTTCCTTGTTTTTAAATATTTCTATTTTATCAGTATCTCCGATTAGAAAATGACTCCTCCTAAGTGCTCAGAAAAAAGCACATAGGAGAAGCCCATGGTTTAATTTGCGAAATAAACCATGGTACAAATAACATCATTCATACAAAAAACTTTCGAATCTTTGAGCAGTA
>WJJM01000024.1 GCA_014729675.1 Candidatus Woesearchaeota archaeon
AAAATTTATTAAACTTGTATTTTATAACATCCATTGTAAATAGCACCTCTTTTTTGTCTGGTAACTAAAAAGAAATTATCGGTGCTATTTATACTTATTTAAAAAGCAATTCTACAGAGCCGTTGATATCAAAAAGCTTATATAGTTAATAAGAGATTTATTGATTATGAAATGGAGGTTATTGTTTTTATTCTTTGCATTATGCATATTCATCAATGATACCAGTGCTGTTGAGATAAACAATTATGTAAATGATTATGCTGAGATAATAGATGATACCACTGAAGATGAGCTTAATTCTATTCTAAAGCAGATACATGAATCAGGAGAATCAGAATATTCTATAGTGACTATTGATTCTTTGGAAGGGGTTTCTATAGAGTCTTATTCTTTAGATCTTGCACAGGGCAATTTAGGGGACTCTGAAAAAAATAATGGGCTTTTATTGCTTATTGCAGTTGAAGACAGAAAATATAGGTTTGAGGTTGGAAGAGGTATAGAATACATATTAAATGATGCAAAAGTAGGAAGGATAGGAAGAGTTTATTTAAAGCCTAATTTTCAGGCAGAACAATACAGCAAAGGCATTCTTGAAGCCAGTTTAGCTGTAAGAAGTGTTTTATTGGGGGATGAAACATCTGATTATTATGTTACTGGAAATGAAGTAGATACAGCAGTTATTGCAAATTGGACTCCTGTGATGCTCTTTATTATATTTTTTGTTATATTCCCTCTGTTAGGTGCAATATTCAAGAAGAAAAAAAGTGATAATAAGTATTTTAATGCTGCTATGGGTGCTGTAATCCTTTTTGGAGGTCCAAGAGGTGGATCCAGAGGTGGAGGATTTGGAGGATTTGGCGGCGGAGGATTTGGAGGTGGCGGAGCCAGTTCCGGTTGGTAGATCATCCATTTTTTATTTTTGTATTAAGTTTTTCATCAAAGTTTCTTATTTAAAATGAAAAATAATAAAAAATCAAACAAATGGGATATCACAAAAGAATTTCTTATTGAAGAGTATGTTAGGAAAAAAAGATCTCTACCAATAATTGCTAAAGAGTTAGGAATGCCTTATGAAACTCTTTTTTGGTATCAGAAAAAGTTTGGTATAAAATCACACCCAGTTAATTCTTGGAATAAAGGAAAAAGAAATTCTTTGACAACTGAATTTAAGAAAGGAGCAATACCTTGGAATAAAGGTAAAAAAGGATTAGTTACAGCATGGAATAAAGGAACTAAATTAAGTGAAGCACAAAAGAAGAATGTGTCAATTGCAACTAAAAAAGCAATGCAAAATCCAGAGATTAGAAAAAAGATTAAATTAACTCAATTTCAAAAAGGAATAATACCTTGGAATAAAGGTAAAACAGGAGTTTATTCACAAGAAACAGTCCAAAAAATAAAGAAAGCTCGTTTGAAGCAAAAACTTCCTAAAAAATTTACTAAGATTGAAGTGATACTTTTTAGTATATTGGAAGAACTTAATATTAATCATAAAAAACATAAGGCCATCTTAAATATATGTCAAGCTGATGCTTTCATCGAGCCAAATACCGTATTATTTGCAGATGGAGATTACTGGCATTGCAATCCTTCTATCTACAAGAAACCAAGAACAGAAGCTCAGATAAAGAATCTTAAGAGAGATAAATTATCAAATAGGAAACTTATTAAAGAAGGATATAGTATATTAAGATTCTGGGAGAGTGATTTAATAAAAAGAAGAGAAGGATGCAAGGAATTTATTAAACAACTGATTAGATAAAGGTGATATAATGGCAAATATTCATGAAAAAACAGGAGAAGAGATCTTGCTTTGTCCAAGATGCAAGATAGAGATGAAAAAGATAGAAAAAAAAGATGTAGTGATAGATGTATGCAAGAAATGCAAAGGCATGTGGGCAGATGCAGGAGAGTTGGAAAAATTAGCTGAAATAGCGGAGGAAAAAAATGAAAAAGCTTAGCACAACACAGATCATACTGATCGTTATAGGTGCTTTATTGGTTATAAGTTTATTATGGGTTGTAGGATCTTATAATGGCCTTGTAAGTTCAGATGAGACTGTAAGTGAAAAATGGGCAAATGTTCAGACAGCTTACCAAAGAAGAGCAGATCTTATACCTAATCTTGTAGAGACAGTAAAACAATATTCAGATTATGAAGGAAATTTATTAAAAGAAGTTACTGAAGCAAGAGCTTCGATTGGAAAAGCTTCCAGCCCCAGCGAATTACAGGCTGCAGGAAATGAGATGAATTCAGCTTTATCAAGATTATTGGTGGTTGCTGAGAACTATCCTGATCTAAAAGCTAATGAGAACTATCTTTCTTTGCAGGATGAACTTGCTGGAACTGAAAACAGGATAAAGACTGAAAGAGATATCTACAACAAGGCAGTAAAGGAGATGAACATAAAGGTCAGAAGGTTCCCTACTAATATTATTGCAGGAATGTTTGGCTTTGAGAAAAAGGAATCTTTTGAAGCTGATGCAGGAGCTTCTGAATCCCCTGATGTTGGAGATCTTTTTTAGATTTTTTTTCTTTTTTTAATAAGATAAATTTATTTGTATTGTTCCACTTAACAACTAGAATTCTGTAATCATCTTTTGCCTCTTCCCATCAACTTCAATAAATGGCTTGGCCCGATGTATAGAAGCTCCGAACTGCTTTAGTTGTTCGTATTTTTTGATTTCTCTTTTGCTTTTCAATATCATTCCAGCTGTTTTTGGACCTATCCCTGGAATTCTTATCAGCTCTTCATAATCAGCTTCATTGATGTCTATTGCACCCTGAAAGTTTGTCTTTGCCAAAGCTAACTTAGGGTCTTCATCAGGAAGCATACCATCTTTCATCACTTCTTTAAATTCTTTCAGCTCAAATCCATAACCTCTTCTCAGAAAATCAATATTATATAAGTGGTTCTGCCTGTTAAGAGATTCAGGCTTTTCTTTTTCAAGAGGAGTTCCTCTTACAGGCATAAAAGATGAGAAGTATATCCTTTTTAAGTTTAAGCTTTTGTATTCCCAGTCCATCATCTTTAGGATGTCAGAATCTGTAGAGTTTTTGTTCAAGATTAGTTGAGTGACTTGGCCTGACCTAAGATTGAATCTTGAGATCCATGACTGCCTCCTTAATATATCTATCTTGTAGTCTTTGCATGTTGAAAGTTCAGACATTGCACTTTTATTTGGAGTTTCTATATTTATGCTCATCCTTGTTGAAAGTTCAGAAGCCTGCTTTATCAGTTCATAAGAAGTTCCAGGCAATATCTTGAAATGCAGATAACCTTTGAACTTTTCCCTGTATCTTAATATCTTTACAGCCTCAAGCATCTTTTCAGTTGTTTTATCAGGATTCCCTGAAACACCTGAAGAAAGAAATAACCCTTCTACAGCAAGATTTTTGTTAAGATGCATGAATATTTTAGCAAGCTCTTCAGGCTCATATGCTGCTTTTCTTGAAGAATTTTTGCATGATGAGGAATTTTGGCAGTATTTGCAGTCAAATTTGCATGAATTATCCATCAAGGTCTTGAAGATCCTGCAGGTCTTATGTTCAGCTTTTGCATGGTATATCCCTCCAAGCCCTGAATTTACTTTAACTTCGCACATCTTTGGGCCGCATGAATCATAGCTTCCTTCATTAGAGAGTATCTTTGCTTTTTCCAAAACATCCATCAATCTTAGAGATCAGCTCAGGTTTATATATTTTCACAAGGTGTTTGAACAGTGGCATCAGTCTGCCTCTTCTATCGGCTCTGTCGCTTCAATATATGGGATATTTTCTGTCACAGGATAATCAATAAATTTTACTTTTCCGTATTTCATAATACCTTTTATGTTATAATATTTGCTTTTGTTGAGCCTGTTCTCTTTTTCTAAGGTGTAGACAGTAAGCCTGTTGCTTTCATTATCTTTGAATTCAGCCCAATATAAATATTCGCTTTCCAGAAATCTTGCTTTTATTTCAACTTCCCTACCAATATATGATTTTGGATCTGATGCCAGGTCTTCTACAGAAGGGTTACTGCTTATTTCAGGCTGTTCAGGGCTTCTGCATGCATACAATGCCAGCATCAAAAGTACAAACAGGATAACTTTTTTCATCTAATCTCTTATTGAACTTTAGGTATTTAAATCTTTTTTAGAACAATTCATCTCCATCAATCATGTGATGAGATATTTTTTTTGCTTCTATGAGTTTTATATCAAGGTCTTTGACTCTTGCAACTTCTTCATAAGATCCTTTTGTAAATGAATAAGCTATGACAATCCCTTTGTTTTTCTTGTCTCTTCTTATAGCTGTCTCAAAATTATCTATGACATTTCTTCCTGCCTTTTTGCTTTGTTTTACAGAGATGGGGATATTTCCAAGAGTGTAGCCATCTATACCTTTATCGCTTCTTTTTTTCTTTTTGGATCTTCCGCCAACCCTTTCGCATGCCCATTCCTGAAATTCCTGATCAGAATATCTTTTTAGGTCATCCATCGTAACAGGACCTCCTTTGATATTGACTTCAACTATACCTTCAAGGCTTTCCAGCCTTTCTTTGATAACCTTGCATGCAACAGGAGATACGTCTATGCCTATCCATCTTCTGTTTGCATTATATGCTGCTTCAACAGTTGTCCCTCCGCCAGAAACAGGATCTAATATAACATCTTCCTCATTTGAAAAAGCTCTTATGATGCGGTCAAGCAGAGGTATAGGTTTTTGGGTAGGATACCCGATTCTTTCCTTAGACAATGGGTTAATGATCGGTATATCCCATACATCATCCATTATCTTTCCTTTTGGATTAGGTTTGTATTTTTTGCCTGCTTTGCTTGTTATCCCGTCTTTAGCATATCCGCTTGTTTCAGAATAAGGTTCTCTCACTTCATCACTATTAAAAACGCAGGAATCCCCTTTTCTGTACCTTAATATGTTATGATGTTTTCTTGGAAGGTGTTTTTTTGAACGTCCACCCCCTGTGAAATGCCAGATTATCTCGTTTTCAAATTTATTATATCCAAATATGCGATCAAGAGAAACTTTTAGATAATGCGAAGCACGATGATCTGCGTGTACACATATTGATCCTGTCTCTTTGAGAGAATCTCTGCATAATTCAAGCTTTTCTTCCATCCATCCGATATAATGGTTGATTCCGCCTTTCCATCGGTCTTCAAAAGATCTTAATTCAGCGCCATTCCCCCAGATGATCTCATATTTCTTGTTTGAGAAAAAAGGAGGATCTAAGTAAATCAGATCAATGCTTTCGTCAGGGATATCTCTCTTAAGCACTTCTTTGCAGTCTCCGCAGTATATCAGATTGGTTTCTAAGCTCATCTTAGTCCTTTAGCTAAAATCAAATACCTATCTAGAACTCTTTTTGCTTTATTATCTTTATATATTTAAAAAGCTGAGGCTTTTTTGATTAAAAGCATCATCTTTAAATATTATTTTTTATAGCTTTTGCTAAATAAGATATAAAACTTATTCTTTTCCACTGCTTTCTTTCATAGTTTCAAACCTATCTAAAGCAGAATCTTCAGCTTTTTTAATAAGTGAATCAGCCTCTTCAGGATTTGTCAGCTTAAGCATATTATACCTGTTCTGATCTTTTATATACTCTTTAAAAGGTATTGACGGATCTTTTGAATCCCACTGCAATGGATTTTTTCCTTCTAAAGCCAATCTTGGATCAAATCTATATAATGGCCAGTAGCCTGACCTGGATGCTTTCTGTCCCTGCTGTAATGAATATTTTAGATTTACACCATGCTCATTGCACGGAGAATAAGCTATTATCAATGAAGGTCCGTCATAAGCTTCAGCTTCTTTAAGAACCTTTAGAACATGGTTAAAATCAGCTCCCAAGTCAACAGAAGCAACATAAACATAGCCGTATGTCATAGCCATAAGGCCAAGATTTTTCTTAGGTAACTTTTTGCCAGAAGATGCAAACTTTGCAACTGCAGCAAGAGGAGTTGCTTTAGAGCTCTGCCCTCCGGTATTTGAATAGACTTCTGTATCTAAAACTAACAGATTAACATTCCTGTCCTTTGCTATAACATGATCCAATCCTCCATAACCAATATCATATGCCCAGCCGTCTCCTCCTATACACCACACAGATTTGTCAAGAAGATAGTCTTTCATCTCTTCAAGATCTTTTTCTTTTGAAAGCAGCTCTTTTGTTTCTTCTATAAGATTGACATGCTCATCATCTGTACTGTTCCAATTTTTGATTATCTTTGAAAGATTATCCTTAAGTTTCTTATTTTTTATCCCTTTGATCTTATTATTGATCATTTCATAAAGCATATTTCTTTTATGGTCTATAGCAAGCCTCATCCCAAAGCCATATTCAGCATTGTCCTCAAAAAGAGAATTTGCCCATGCAGGCCCGTGCCCTCTTGAGTCTTTACAGTATGGGATAGTAGGGAATGTCCCTCCATATATAGATGTACATCCTGTTGCATTTGCGATTATCATACGGGAGCCAAACAATTGTGTAACAAGTTTGATATAAGGTGCTTCTCCGCATCCTACACATGCCCCTGAAAATTCAAACAATGGCTTATGAAACTGAGATCCCTTTACTGTAAATTTCTCTGCCCCTTCTTTTATATCAGGAAGCTTGTCAAAGAACTCTGCATTTTCTTTTTCATCAGATTCTTGATGAGGCACCATCTTTAATGCATCTGTAGGGCATGCTTCAACACAGACAGAGCAGCCAACACAGTCTTGATCATAAACTTGCACCCTGAAACGAAGACCTTTGTCATTCTTTGTGTTTGATTTTAATGTAATGAAATTCTTAGGGGCATCTTTAAGGTCTTTAGGATCTATCTGTTTCACTCTTATAGAAGCATGAGGGCATACAAATGAACATCTTCCGCATTGTATGCATTTTTCAGGTATCCACTTTGGAACATACTCTGCAATCTTCCGTTTTTCATACCTTGTTGTTCCTGTCGGAACAGATCCGTCTAAAGGCATTTTTGATACTGGTATATTATCCCCTTTTAGCCGCATTATAGGGCACGCAATATCCTTCATAAATCCTTTACAAAGACAGGTATTTTCTTCAGCATATTCATCAGATATCTTTGAAGGAACTTTAACTTTATAGAATCTTTTTCTTCCAAGATCTATAGCCTTCCAGTTAAGATGGATAATCTTCTCCCCTTTTTTCATGAAATATTTTTCAACAGCATCTTTGAACAGCTTTATAGCCTTGTCAGGCTCTATAACTCTTGCAAGCTCAAAAAATACTGCCTGCATTATAGTGTTTATCTTGCCTCTCAATCCGATTTCTTTAGCTATATTGTATGCATCTATAACATAGACAGAGATATTTTTCTTTATTATTGTCTTTTGCATATCCAGCGTAAGTTTAGAAAAAACATCTTCAGGCTTCCAGTGGGCATTTATTACAACATTTCCTTTTTCTTTTATCCCTTCAAGAAGGTCATATTTTCCGATAAACGCTTCATTATGGATTCCTATAAAGTCATATCTGTCAGGAAGATAAGGTGCATGTATCTTATTTTTTCCAAATCTAAGATAGCTTCTTGTGATGCCGCCGCATTTCTTGGCATCATACTCAAAATAGGCCTGTACATCCATATTTGTTGAATTTCCTATGACCTTTATGCTGTTCTTGTTTCCTGAAACAGTCCCGTCCTGGCCAAGTCCCCAGAATTTGCATCTTTTTGTAGATGCAGGCTCAATATCTATCTCTTCTTTTACATTGATGGATCTTTTAGTTATATCATCATTTATTCCTACAGTAAATCCGTGTTTTTCTGCATTGTCAAATACAGCCTTAACCATAGAAGGGGTAAATTCTTTTGAAGAAAGACCATATCTTCCCCCGATTATCTCAATATTTTTTCCTTTTATTGCAGATGCAACATCAAGATACAGAGGCTCTCCTACAGATCCTGGCTCTTTAGTTCTGTCTAATACAATTATCTTCTTTGCTGTTTCAGGAACAGCTTTTATAAAATCTTTAACAGAAAAAGGCCTATACAGCCTTACTTTTATCAGTCCTAATTTTTCCCCTTTTTTGTTAAGATATCTTATTGTCTGATCTATAGTCTCGCATGCACAGCCCATAGCGATAATAACTTTTTCAGCTTTCCTGTCCCCTGAATATTCAAACAGAGAGTATTTTCTTCCTGTCTTCTGATTGAACAGAGCCATATATCCTTTGACTATCTTTGGAACATCATCATAGTACTTATTCACAGTCTCTCTTCCCTGGAAATAAACATCAGGATTTTGAGCTCCAACTTTTGCATAAGGCTCTTCAGGCTTTAATGCTCTTGCCTTGAATTCATCTATATACTTTCTTTCAAGCATGCTCTTCAGCTTATCATCTTCCATGACATTTATCTTGCTTATCTCATGAGATACTCTAAACCCTTCAAAAAAATGCAAAAACGGCACTCTTGCCTTTAATGTTGATAAGTGCGAGATAACAGCAAGATCATGAGCCTCCTGTACAGAGCCGGAAGATAAAAGTGCAAATCCTGTGCCTCTTGCAGCCATGACATCTGAATGGTCTGCAAATATGGACAAAGACTGGCATGCCAATGAACGTGAAGCCACATGGAAAACAGCAGGAAGCATCTCTCCTGCTATCTTGAACATATTTGGAAGCATAAGCAATAATCCTTGAGAATTTGTAAAAGTTGTTGTCAAAGCCCCTGCAGACAGGCTCCCATGAACAGCCCCTGCAGCTCCAGCTTCACTTTGCATCTCTATAACATCAAGTTTCTGGCCAAAGATATTCTTTCTTTCATCAACATTAGCCCAAGAATCTGCCAACTCCCCCATAGGAGATGCAGGTGTTATAGGATAGATGGAAGCAACTTCTGAGAAAGCATAGGCAACATGCGCTGCAGCATGATTTCCGTCTATTATCTTAGTTTTAGGCATAAGCTAAACTAAAGACTAATCATTTATAAATTTATTTATTTGGACGGCTCTGTAGAAATACAGATGGTGAATCACCAAAGTAATAACAATTCTTATTGATCTTTCGATATTGTATGATAATATTTTAAACAATAGTTCTATTTTCTGGGTTTTATATTTTCTGGCTCTTAGTTTAGAGCCATAT
>WJJM01000025.1 GCA_014729675.1 Candidatus Woesearchaeota archaeon
AAGCTGACCTCTTGTCATCTCCCTATCTCCAAAAAGATCATTAAAGCATTCCAAAGCAGAAGCATAACCTCTATAAGTTACACCTATCTTTTCAGGAATAACCTGATCCAATAATCCTTCTTTCTTTAACTTAACATATAATCTCTGGTTTTCTTTTTTAAGCTGACCTCTTCTCATCTCCCTGTTTCCATAATGCTCTTTGAAATATTCCAAGGGATCTCCAAAATCTCTACTTTTTTTCTTAGGAATAGCCTGATCCAACAGTCCATCTTTCAATAATCTTCCATATAATCTCTGATCTTCTTTACTAAGCTGACTTCTTGTTATATCTCCATTACCATAATGCTCCCTAAAATATTCCAAAGGATCAATCTTGTTCCAATCTCTTTGTTCACGTTTCTCAGGAATAACATGATCTAATAATCCCTCTTTTCTTAACCTAGTATATAACCCCGAATCTTCTTTGTTAAGTTGATTTCTTGTCATCTCTCTATCTCCAAAAAGATCATTAAAACATTCCAAAGCATCCACATATCCTCTGTAGGGTTTCATCTTTTTCTTCTTTTTATCAGCTTCTTGCTCTTGATCCTGCCTGATCTTGTCCTTACAGAGCTGTTTCCGATCTTTCTCCATGCAACAAGATTCAGATTGTTATCTATTACAGCCTCTCTTTTTGGTGCGCTTACCTGCTCTTCTTCTGCAAGATTGTAAAGAGCAAGGCCCATCTTTTTATTAACTGCAACAGGTTTTTTCTCTGAGCCTTCATCCAGAAGCTCTGTTATCTCTTTCTTTGCTTTTTCAGGGATTGTCTCATTATCTGACTCTTCATATTCAATCTTGTTCGGATGACAGAACCAGAGATGCTCTGCTTTTACATTCTTTTTAGGAGCACATATCTTTTTTGCCAATACAAATTGCGCTTTTTTTATAGCAGACTTATATGCATTCACAAAATGCTCACTATGGGCGCTTTTTAGGATTTCCTCGCCTTCAGGAGAAAGCACGAATCTTTGATTCCTGGTTGACAATATCTCAAAGCCTAGATCTTTCAATGAATCATAGAATTTTTCCTTGAATTTAAGATTCGGTATTGTCAGTTCAAGCAGGCCATCTGGCTTCAATATCCTGTTTGCTTCTAACAGGCATTCTTTTACTTCATCTCTATTTTTTAACAATGAGCTTGACGCATTATCGACCATGTCAAACTGTTCATCTTCGAATCTGCTGCCGATGCCCCTCATGTCTCCTACTACCATGTTTTTAAGATCACTGTTCCCTTTTCTGAGCATCGCTTCTGACTTATCCCTGTCTGTTACAGAGGGGACTTTAAATCCATTTTTTGCTATAAGTTTTTCAAGATCATTGTAGGCATTATACAATATTGAAGGACCTGAACCTTCTGATAAGACATTTTTAGGGAATTCTATCTCTCCTCTTATAGCCCTATCTACAAGATCACATATCTTGGCCCTATGAAGAGGATATACTGAAAGATTCATCAGATTTTTTGTATAGAGTTCTGCAAATTCTGGAATCTCCCATACTTTTGACTTATAGATGGCCATCAGCTGCCTGATCTTCTGGGATTCTGTTGTTTCATAGACAATATCTGACTGCTTATAGCTTTTTGATTTTTTCTTGTTTGACCTTCTTGTTTGACCTGCTAGTTTGAACAAGCTGGTATCGTAGATATCTACTTTGCTGAAGTCCTCTGGGATTCCGCTTGTACTTTGCCTGATCATATCTATAACTCTTGATCTCCCTTCTGAGCCATCTTTTGACAGCATGTCTATCTCTTCTTTGCTTAGTTTCTGTCCATCAAGCATGACCTTGATCGCTATCCTTTTCTTGTCTACATATTTACTGAACTTAGGTTCCATTGAGTCCTCTAGCCTTAGGAACTTAACGTCCACCTTTTTCTTCTGTCCTTTTCTCCATAACCTTGCAATGGCCTGGTCGGTAGTTGCAGGACTCCAATCTTCATCTAAAAAGTAACAATGGCATGCACATGACAGGTTAAGGCTTTCTCCTCCTGCTTTTGTAGTACAAAGTAAGCTTGTATTTTCATCCTTTTTACGGAAATCTCTTGTGATTCTTTCTCTTTTTTCAAGCTCTTTGTACTCATCATCTTGTCCTCTGACTTCGCCATCAATTATCTCTATTTTTTTGCCAAACTTTCCTACTAATCTATTTATCTTTTTTTCCAGAGTTTCCTTTAATCTTAATGACCTGTATTCTTTTTCCAATCCCATACTTATGTATTGTTGCTTGACATTTGCTTTATCTGAAACTTTTCTTGTGACCCCTTGCTTGAACTCGCTTGAGAAGATGACGAATTTTTCTCCTTTTTTCAAAGGGCCATCTTCATCAAGAAGAAGCTGTTCTAGTCTCTTGTATT
Source organism: Candidatus Woesearchaeota archaeon (assembly GCA_014729675.1). GTDB lineage: Archaea > Nanobdellota > Nanobdellia > Woesearchaeales > WJKL01 > WJJM01. Next base: position 2,399 of record WJJM01000025.1, read on the forward strand.
TTGCAGAATCCTCTATAGTTATCTTTCCAAGCAGTCCTGTCTTTTTTAATATCCTTGGGTCAACCAGCCTGGGATCTAAATAACACTTTCTTAGTTGGTCAAGCATATCTGTTCCGTTTGAATGGGTCCTGATGTAGAAATCTATCCTCTTCTGCTTTTCTGTCATGTTTATGCCAACATACATATTTTTCTTGTCGATAGCTTCAAGGCCCAAGACCTCTTCAGAAGTTCTTCTTATCGTGTTTTCGTCTATGAATGTTGCAAGCTCTCTTGGATTATAATGGCTCTTTCTTAATATATCTCTCTCAAATTTTGTCGGATCAGGACATTTATCGGGCCTGATAAGATGATAGATCATCGCATAGTCTGTTATGTTGTCTGGCATTGGTGTTCCTGACAATAACAGCCTGTAATCTGTCTTGAATGCGAGCCTTCTTGCAGCTCCGCTTAGAGTGATACGCTCTACTACCTCGCTTTTTTTCTGGTCATTAAGCTTTTTTTCTAGAACATCTTTTTCAGGGAAATATTTCTTGATGTTCTTGAATAGGTCCTCATCTAGATCATTTATATCATCATAATCTGGCAGATTTTTGAGATCATGCTCCTTCATCAAATTTCTTACCTTATTTATAGTCCATATCTCCTTGTCTTTTTTCTTCACGCTGTTTTCTTTTTTCTTTATGTTGTGGACCTCATCCATGATTACTGCATCAAAACCAAGATTCTCAAGAACCTCATATACTTTTTTCTTGCCTTTTGCTGTATCGAAATCACACACCAACTGCTGATAGTTTACAAAGACCACTTTTGCCTTTTCCAGCTTTCTACGCAATAACTCGTCTTTTGGGTCTCCTTTATTCCCGTTGACTACAATAAATTCTTTTCCAAGCTTGTATCTTTTTTCTGTATACCTTTCATCACCTTCTCCTGTAAATGCCTTTTTCCATGTTTCCAGGCAAGGGACAGTTCCGATGACCAGTAGCTTGTCTTCTACTTTTGGGATATTTTTTAGCTTTTCCTCAAGATTTTTTTCTTTTCCTAATCTCTTGAATTTTTCTTCAAGATTTTCGAACCTGTGGAAATAGTTGTCAATAGAAGCTGTGAGACTTTTGTCAAGTTTTTTGATCGTATTGTAATCTGGAAGAGATTCCAGATTATGTTTCTTCATAAGCTCAAGCACATCTTTGAATGTCTCTTTCTTCTTTTTTGCTAGGTAATAGAACATGGTTCCGATAAAAGTTTTTCCTGTTCCGCAATGGTCAAGAACACCAAAGCTTTCCTTTTCTATCGCATGGTATAATGCTATAATCTGATGCAGTGAAGGAAGAACTCCTTTTATCCCTTTATCAGGATCTTTAAATTCAGGATTGACATCTTCAAGCTTAAAGTGAGTATATCCTCTATAGTCTTTTATCAGCTCATTATAGACATAGTTTATATGCCTGTTATCCTCTTTTTTTACTATGCTTTCAAGCTCTTCAAGCGCTTTTTCTGGATTTTCCTTGAAAAAAGAAAATGAATCCCTATGCGCTTTTTTTCTTATAAGTTTTCTTAGCCTTATTATGATCTCTTCTTCATTCTCATTTCTTGGATCAGAGTATATCCTATCTCCAGCCTGTTTTATGAAACCTTTGAATTTTTCTGAGAGGATTGAATCTTCTAATGATATTGTATTTTTATCTGACGGTTTTTTTGAACCAAGATATCTGTCTAGCTTGGCTCTTTCATCATCTGAGCTTGTTTCTTGCTTGTCTTTTTCTCCATATTCTTTTTCATATTCTATAGTAGCCCTATAGTACGCTCCGAACTCATATCCAAATTCTTTTTGTATATTTTCATCAAGGAACACCCAGTTAGCACGTAGATCCCCATCTTTATCTTTATCAAGCAATTCTCCTATATCCTGGTAATCTTTTTCATTACTTTTTTTGCTTGCTTTTTTTGCTATTTTCTTTTTTTCAAAATATTCTTCAGGAGACCACTCCCAGAGGTCATATTCCATCAGACGATCTATGGTATTTTTGATGCATTCTTGGCTAGCCCCTTTTTCCTGTGCAAAAAGGACAAATTCTTTAAAGGGATTTTTTCCCTCTCTCATCCATTGATTTACCTTTTTTATGTATTTCTTAACACCCTTATCTTTAGCCTCCTCTGCATAATCCATGACAGCGTTGCTGAATTTTTCCAGTTCCTGATTAACATAATCTTCAATCATATTTTTTTACCTCTTTAAGAACATCTATCGTGAGCTTTACAATATCTCCGTGCTTCAACTCATCCTGCAAGAAACTAGGTATGACTATTATGTTCTGCTTGCCGTGCTTTGCTATCTTCTTTGTTATTGTGAATTGTTTATTCTGCATTTTACAAAGTCTAATCTATACATATTTTATACATAGAACCGTTTATAAAGATGATGCTTTTATTGACTAATTAGTGATAACAAGATAAAGAGTCTCAAAAGCTTAAAAATATCAATAATCTAATCTTTTCACTTCTATAGAAACAGCATCATCCATCAGCCTTATGTATCTTGGGCAGATGGTGTACTCAAGCTTGTGCTTGTCGCAGTAATCAAGGATTTTTCTCTTCTCGGATTCTGAGTCAAACTTCACGACAACATTTATGCCCTTCCTGTCCTTGTGGACAATGTCAAATTCCTTTAGGTCCTGCTTTATCTTTACGCATCTGCCGTAGAAATAATAGATGCGTTCAGGAGCTTTTTTCAGATTTTCAAGCAAGACATCATAGTCAAAATTTACTTTTAGCATAGGAAAGACAGCTTTTCCATGATGCAGGAGCTTGTCTTTTGCTGAGATAAATCCTCCATATTCCATGTTGACAGGCTTCCACTTTCCAAAGCTTCCTATCATCACATCTGCATAATCTCCGTTGCATAAAGCCTTGTCCCCTATGCAGCCGGACACGTCCATGATGCAGAGGCATTTTCCCTTGCAGGCATTATATATCTTTCTTATAGGCTGCTCTGCAAAATATCCTCCTGGATTGGAATAAAGAAAAGCAGAAGCTTTTGGAGCCTGCTCTCTAAGCTCTTCAGCATCTATGACACCATTGTCTGTCTTTATCTTCTTGACTTCAAATCCCAGAAGCTTTGCATAAGGCTCATAAGTAAGCCAGCCTCCCTGATCAGGGATGAGGATGAACGCTTTTCTGGACTTGTTTTTTGCCATGGCTATGGCTGCAAATATAGCAGCATTTCCTGACGGAACAAGCTTGAGCTGTTCGTGCTGAGTATATTCTTTAAGCAGTCTTATGGATCTGTTCATGAGAAATATGCTGTATATATAGCTATTTATAAACCTTGCCATTAACTTTTTATAGCGGAAGGATATCGGATTTTCAGAGGAGATGTCTTAAATAAAGATGACATACTATGATGATATAAGTGATGGCTATAAAGCTACCTTTTCGTTTGTAGCTGCCGATATGCAAGGTTGAGCAAAGCTCAACAGAACGATAAAAGATGACATACTATGATGATATAAGTGAGGGATACGAAGAGCTGCATAAAGAGGAGCAGCTGAAGAAAGTAGAACTTATATCCCTTTATCTGAAGGTTGATAAGGGGGATAAGCTTCTTGATGTTGGCTGCGGTACTGGTCTCACAACCCAACCCTGGAACTGCAGAAGATACGGCATTGATCCTGCAAAAAAGCTTATAGAAAAAGCAAGATCCAAGGACAAAGACATAGAATACAAAATTGCAGCAGCAGAAGATATCCCTTATGAAGATAGTCTTTTTGACATAGTTATAAGTGTTACAGCTATACAAAACTTTCAGAACATAGAAAAAGGACTGAAAGAGATAAAAAGGGTTGGAAAAAAAAGGTTTGTACTTAGTTTTCTCAGGAATTCTCCCAAGAGAAGGATTATAGAAAAACTTATTAAGGAGCTCTTTGAAATCAAGAAAGAAATTGAAGAGGACAAAGATATTATATTCATACAATGACAAGATATGTGGTTAACAATGTTCTTTTTGATCCTTCAACAGGAAAAAAAGAAGAGATAAAGATAAGGACAGCCTACAGAGGCAGGAAAGATGATTATTTTGTGTTGTCTGCAAAAGGGAAAAACTTAGAGATATCAAAGATAAAAAGAAAAGAGGATGTCATAGATTTTAACAGAAAAGAGAAGACAGTCTTTGTGGATTATATGCCAAAGATATTCTATAATGGCACTATGCCTGGAAATGTTATCGATGACAGGAAACTGGAATCTATCTTAGCAAGGCTATAGTTTCTGTTTTTCAAGTCCAGAGCTTTCTATAGAATCGTTGTGAGGCTCATGCTGGCTGCACCATTTTTTTGACTCCCAGTAATACCAGCATTTCTCACCATGCATCTTAAAGTAGATACAGCTTTCACACAAAGGATTTTTTGCCATACTATGCAGACATGCATGGTATTATTTAAATCTTATTGTTGTTTTACAATAAAATATATAAATGAAGGAGTTCTTAAATCATAAAAAAGGTGTTATTGTGGCAGAGATGAAAAAGATTGCACATCCAAGGCAGGTAATACTAGTCAGTACAAGAGGGAAAGTCAAGTCAAAGTTCTCTCCTGAAGAAGATGAGAAAGATAACCTATTCACTTTAAGCTGGCACATGCCTGTATCTAACGAGCCTCAGCTTTATGCAATATCTTCTGGAAAAGAAAGATTTTCTACAAAACTCATCCAGGAATCTAAAGTCTTTGCTGTGAATTTTATGTCCTCTGAGTTTGAGAAAGAGGTTGTATACTGCGGAACATACAGCGGGGAGCATATAGATAAGTTTGAAGAGACAGGACTGGAAAAAGAGGAATCAGAAAAGATAGACTGCCCAAGGATAAGACAGGCGATGGCATGCCTTGAGTGTGAAGTTGTTAATGAGGTTGAAGCAGGAGATCACATAATATTTATAGGAAAAGTTATCAATTCTATATCCAAAAAACAGGGAAAACGGATATTCCAGATGAATGACAGATTTATAGGAGCAGGTGATGAAAGATGAAAGATGATATTCCAAAGATAAACAGGTTAGCCAGAGCATTGATGGAAGCAAAGATGGCAAAGTCCATGGAGAATGCAGTAAAGATGGCTACAGATATGATAAAAAGAGGAGAAGAGAACATACAGGAAAAGATCAGAGCTGAAAAATCAAAGGAAGGTGGAAAAGAATGAGTGTTGAAGACATAAAAAAGATAAACATGCTTGCCCAGGAGCTGCTTGACCATGGTATATCTGCCTCAAGAGATGATGCTATGAAGCAGGCCCAGGAGATGCTAAACAAACAGCTGGCAGATTCAGGAGAAGAGAAAAGTACTGCAGCAGATACAGAAACATCTATGAAGGCTGATGACAGCACAGACAGGATGATGAACATGGTCAGGAGAAGCAAGGAATACATGGACAGAGAGCTTGTCAAGTTCAGGAAGGAGATGGAGACAATCAAGGCTGAGATGAACGCTGTGAAACAAAAAGTAGAGAGTATCAACAAGCCAGGTCCGAAACCTCCGATGCCTCCAAGGCCAGAGCCGGTTGATAAGGGTTCCAATCAGCAGCAGAACCAGCAGCCGCAATCTCAGCAGCAACAGCCACAACAGCAGGAGCAAAAAGAAGAATCACATCCAAAAAGAGGAAATGTTAATTCAGAGGACGTAAGCATAGAAAAGATGTTCTATTACGGCAATAAGTGACAATTTCACTTATTGCATCCTCTCAATTATTTGCATTGCTACGCTCTTATCCAAACTATGTGAAAAAGGATTCAGGAGCAGGACTATCTATACTAAAAAGCATCAGTTTTTTATACTTTATTTATTGAATCTGTAAAAAAGAGTTCTTGATATAGATTAAGATGAATCCACAACAGATTTATGAAGGGGCATATGAAGAAGAAGGATTGAAAGATATCCTAGTTGCTGCCTTTGATCTTGACAAGCTTGAAGATGTCATAAAGAAACTTAAGCCAAGATACAGGGATATAATAATCACAAGATACGGACTTAATGGAGATGGCTCACTTACCTCACTTTCTGATACTGCAAAGATATATAACATCACAAAAGAAAGGGTGAGACAGATAGAAGGCATATTATTCAATAAGATAGCTTATGAGACTTCTCATTACAGGCAAAAAGAAGAGGAGATAGCAGACAAGTTTGATGAAATAAACAGATCATTAGAAGACCATACTTTATCTCATGAAGAAAAAAAAGTAAAAGTAAAAGAGATGCCTCTTAATCCCGGTGCTTTTTCAGGCAGGATAAGAAAAGCGATCAGAAGATCTAACATCCAGACTCTTGGAGATCTTGCTAACAAGACAGAAAAGCAGATATTAAGATACAAGAATTTAAGCTATGTTTCTCTTAAAGAGATAAAAGATTATCTTCACGATTTTGGGCTTAGACTTAAGAATCAATAGATTTAAAAAGAAGTGATATAATTCTAATCAAAAAGAGGGTGATATTTTGAAAAATCTTGAATATATCGATCTAAAATATAAGCCTAAACAATGGGATGTTGTTGCTAAATTTTTTGTAGAGCCAAATGATATTTCTTTAAAGAAAGCATGTGAGCATATAGCTGCTGAATCGTCTATAGGAACATGGACTGATATAGCTACCATGAATCCAAGGATAGCAAGAAAGCTTAAGCCAAAGGTTTTTTCTATAGACCATAAGACAAATGAAGTTAAGATAGCATATCCTATGGAGCTTTTTGAGCCTGGAAACATGCCGCAGATATATTCTGCTATCGCAGGAAATATATTCGGGATGTCAGCAGTAAAATATCTTAGGCTGCAGGATATAGGCTTTCCAAAAAAGATACTTGACAGCTTTAAGGGGCCTAAGTTTGGGATAAAAGGAGTAAGAAAACTTCTTAGAGTCAAAAAAAGGCCTTTGATAGGGACAATAGTCAAGCCCAAAGTGGGATTAAGGCCGAAACAGCATGCTAATGTTGCATATGATTCATGGCTTGGAGGTTTAGACATAGTCAAAGATGATGAAAACCTTGCTTCCATGTCTTTCAACTCTTTTGAAAAAAGGATTCCTGCCACATTAAGAAAAAGAGACCGTGCTGAAAGGGAGACAGGAGAGAAAAAGATGTACATGGCAAATGTCACTGCTCCTGTATCTGAGATGCTGAAAAGAGCAAAGTTAGTGAAAGAGAACGGCGGAGAATATGTGATGATAGACATCCTTACCTGCGGATGGAGTGCCTTGCAGGAACTGAGAGATGCTGATCTTGGTATGGTCATACATGCCCATAGAGCAGGACATGCAGCCCTCACAAAGATTCCTGTGCACGGTATATCTATGCTCACTATAGCCAAAACAGCAAGACTCATCGGTGTAGATCAGATACATATAGGTGCTATCTTCGGAAAGATGTTTGAGAAAGAAAAAGAAGTCAAGATGACCGGAGAAGAGATAGAAAGCCAGATAATAACACCTAAAAAAGGCCAGCATCTTCTTGAGCAGAAATGGTTCAATGTCCCTCCTGTTTTTGCAGTGTGTTCAGGTGGCCTGTATCCGGGAAGGGTACCTCCTTTGATAGACGTTATGGGAAATAATATAATAATACAGGCAGGAGGAGGAACACACGGCCATCCCCAGGGAACATATTCAGGAGCAAAGGCGATGAGACAAGCAGTAGAAGCTTCGCTCCAGGGGATCAAATTGGAAGAGTATGCTGACCTTCATCTTGAGCTAAAACAGGCATTAGATAGGTGGGGAAAGTAATATCTTTAAGATTAGCTTCCTTAAACTATGTATTTTATCTCTGGTCAATAAAACTATCTTATAAGATACTATAAGATTCAATCTTTATCTTTAAGTAAGTTAAAATTGCCTTGCGATAATTATGGTCAATTGAAGTTTTTTATTATAATCTAAAAATCATTATTTCTAAGTCAACAGATTGTCTTGTGATGATGATTGACAAATAACATTTTTCTATGATTATAATTTAAAAATAATCATCTTATAACGCTCGCTTTGCTCGCTAACCTTACCACCGAGACAGAGACATTTAGTGCTTAGTTGACTTAGATAGATGACCAGTAGATTAGAATCGGAGCCAGAACTCAGCTTAGCTGCGGAGTGAGACTGTGCACGAGCAGGTTTCCAGACGAGCAAAACGAGTCTGACTTTTCACCTGCGAGTGCCACAAATAGTATTGAAAGTTTTAATCTGCTTTTTATCAAAAAAAATGAGATGCACCATAAATAATATTAAAAAATTTTAATTGGGCTTTTTATCAAAAATACACAGATAGAGTTGAAAGTTTTAAACTTAAGAACATATAACATAGGCTTTTATCATCATAAAAAAAAGAAAACCAAAAACCATAATCTTTATATATGAATAATCACTACTTTTGGATAACACTTATAGTATATAAGTAGGGAAAAGCAAATAAGCTTTAATCTGGCTTAGAAAGACGTTTTTGGGCCTTAAAAGGTTAATAAAACCTAAAAAACTCCATGGAGGGAAAATAAAAATGAAAACAAGCATATTAAAAATTATGTTAATTGCATTGTCTTTGTTTCTTTGCGCTTCTATAGCTTATGCTGATGTAGTTGTTCAGGGAACTTATGATAAGGACAATCCAACTTTTGGAGATGCAGACCAGCAGGCGAGCAATTCAGAAGCAGATGATGAAGATGATGAAGATATCTACAATTCGACAACAATAACAGTGAAAAACAACGGAACATCTAATATCACTATCAGCAGCATAACATCTGTTGGGGATGGTTTCAGTGATTCTGACCTGAATATAACCTTAAAAGAACCAGTGACTATAGAACCGAACAAAACTAAGGGTATAGAACTTAAAGCAAGGATTCCTGAGGATCTTGATGCTGTAGAAACTGACAAAGACGAGGACAACTATCTTGAGCCAGTAGCTATAAAGGTAGCTGAAATCACTTTCAAGGATGACAGCGGAAGTTCAATCGGAAGCTTTAACGCTTACATGCAGAGAAAGAATGAGCTTACTTTTGACGATGATGAAGTAGAGCTTTCAATAAATGGCGGTTCTGGAGACACTCTTGAAGATGGCGACAGGACTGATGATAAGATAATTCCTGGAGAAGATGATCTTAAATTGACTGTTGTTGCAGCAAACGGTTTCTCAAGCAGCGATGAGCTGGATATAGAAGATGTTGAAGCAACTATAGTCCTTGATGATGACACAGACAGCAGCTGGGACTGGGATGATGTTGATAAAAGCGAAGACATCGGAACAATCGAATACGGTGATGAAGAAGAAGGAGAGATAGAATTCTCCATCACAGATGAAGTTGACGATTATGATGATTATGAAGCAGAAGTATACCTTACAGGAGAAGATGAGAATGGAGCTAAGCACGGAGCAAAATTATCAATCAGGCTTGATCTTGACAGGGAAAGCTATGACTTCAACATAGACAGGGCAGACCTTGGATTGTCAACTCTTGCATGTACAAGGACAACAGAACTTGATATCAAGATAGAGAGCCTTGGAAGCAAAGGAGATGACGAAGTGTCATTATATGTTACAAGCGATGCTCTTGGAATCGACTATGAAAAAACAGGCATAGAACTGGAAGAGTATGGAGACGATGATGACTCATACACAAAGATAATCCCTATAACAGTGCCTGATGACTTTAAGGCAGGAACATATCCTATAAACATCAAGGTCTATTACAGCGGAGACGATGATGATGGAGTTCACGCAGATGAGATAGACAGAAGTCTCAAGGTTGAAGACTGCCAGAGTTCTGGATCATCTGATGGAGATGACGACGATGAAGATGAAACTGACGTTATCACAATCCCTACAACAGGAGATGATGAAAATAAAGATTTATCAGGAGATTCATCTGCTGAGGAGGACCCAGATGATGAAGATGTTGTAGTTACAACTGAAAGCTCTTTCAGGGACAGCACAGCATATACAGCAGTCCTTATACTGGCTGTTTTAGCTGCGCTTGGAAGCTCAATATTCCTGGCAGTGACTTATTTCATAAAGAAATAAGTTTTAATTTTATTTTTTTATTTTTAATTCTATCTTACATTTTTACAAAAATTTATTAAACCAAAGAATAATATCTGTTTTATAATAACTACTAATATGTAGTAAAAAAACGAAAGCTTTATAAAGGAGTAATACCATATATTATCAAGATGGAAGATAAAAAAAGCCTGTTTGAAAGACTGAAATTCTCAGCAGTACCTTACATAGTAACAGGATTATCTTTTCTGCCTATAGCATGCGGAGGCGGAGGAGGCGGAGGAAGTTCTGAGCCTGCACCTGCTCCAACAGTTCCAGATAATGGCGGAACTGATGATGGGGGAACTGATGATGGCGGAGACACAATACAGGATGTTTCTATTTCAATTGATTCATTAGCAGATCAGTATGAAGGCCATATATCAGTCTCAGGAGATGTTTCAGGAGGAGACGGAAGCAACTACAATGTTACATTGTTCAACAGGCTGCAGGGAAATACAAGCTGGACAGAAACAACACCTTCAGTAACTAACAATACTTTTACAGATGACCTTAACCTGGAATCTGCAGTGCATGAATTGTACGCAGGAGCTGAAAGCGGAGGGAACTCTGCTGAAACTGGTGTTAAGACAGTTAGCCTTTGGGCTAATGAAGCTAATTCAGATGCAGAGCTGCAGAATATATTGGATCAATACAAACAGGACGGACATATACTTGACTATGAGATAAACAGCACAGTAGATGCAAATGGTATGCAGGTTGAATGTGATTTTACTATAATTGAACTGGACGGCATGAATATCAATATGATAAACGGATGGTATCAGGGTCCTAATGATGGTGACCATCGGGCTGAGATAGACGCACTTGAATCTATAGGCGTAACTGCACATCCTGTAATAGGTCCGCTTGTGAAGTCAGATATCTATCAGGCTATGGAAGACCTAAGGACAAATAACTGGGGGGCTGGACAGCAAAAAGCAGGCATGAAACAAATCAACAGCCAGCCTTATGAAGACCTTGTAAATGAATCTTATTCAGAAAACAGGATAACCAGACAATATGAATGTTCTGACAAAGATGGAAATCTCTACACTAAAAAAGAGATACTTGATATGGATAAAAATCTTCTGGAGAAAAAGTTTGAATATAAAGACAGTTCAGCAGTTATAGACTGCAGGACAGGCAATATAAACTATAATAAGTAAGATTTTTATATTATTCTCAATTACCCACTATAAGATGGCCAAAAAACTAGAATCTTCAGTCAGTTCTTCAGAAGAAGATTTGACTATAGATGTCAGCGATGTCCTTGAAGGGGATGATTTTTTAGGGGAAGTTGATCTCTCTGATATTCCTGGTGATCAGAAAGGAGCTATCGATCTAAGCAAGATGGAAGACCTGAAGATAGAGGCTGATAATTCTATCATCCAAAGACCATATTCTGCAGAAGGATTCTACCTGAAAGGATTTTATCTGTTTAAGAAAAGAAATTACAGAAATGCCATAAAACAGTTTAAGGAAGCATCAGACAGGTCAAAATCAGGCAGGATAAGCAGGATAGCCAAGAGAAAGATAAACGAGTGCAAAGAATATCTCAGCTGAGCTTTTTCTTAAGATAAGGCATGCCTTTGTATGCAAATATTCCGATGATCGCAAGTATTACCCAAAACTGGACTACATTTAATCTTCCCAGTGCAAACAAGGTTATATTAGCTACAAGAAGTATTATCAATATTGCTGAGAGCAGCTTTAGCCTGTCCATGATAATCTTTTATTGACTGAGGTTTATAATCTTTTCTTTTTCATAATATTTTTAAATTATCATAAAATAGGATGTGATATGGTTGAATGTCCTAATAAAGAAAAAAATCTTGAAAGATGCAACTGCACTTATCCTTGTGATAGGAAAGGAGTTTGCTGCGAATGTATAGCATACCATAAAGCAAGAGGAGAGCTGCCTGCATGCTTTTTTTCTGAAGAAGATGAAAAGACTTATGACAGAAGTGTTGAGAATTTTAAAAAGTCAAACTAAGGGCAGTTCCCTTTGAAATAGTCCCACTCTTCGCAGACCTTTCCAGAAGCAAGGATGCAGTTGTTGTATTCCCCATCTTCTTCTGTAATTGTCTGGAGTATGCCTCCCTGCTCTAAACAATATTCTGAAGCAGGATTTCCAAGAGGCTCTACATGACACTTGCTGTCTTCACACCAGTATCTTGTCCCCAGTTTCATTTCTTTTGGCCTGCAATCTTCATTTGAAGTGCATTCTATTTCAGAGCAGGATGTTAAGAACATAGCCAGTGTAATAAGAGTTATTATTTTTTTCATTATCTTTTGTATTGCTCTTATATTTATAAACTTTTTTAATACTATCTTCTAAGTCAGACTTTGATCTGTATAATTGAAAGCCTATCTTACGGTTAAATTTTTTAAGTTCTAATTTATGTTATCTTTTATTTTTTGATAAGAAACAAAATTAAACTTTTCAATTCTATCTGTGGCACTCACAGCTTCGCTGTTCGTGCACAGTCTCAGTTCAGCTAAGCTGAGTGCTCAGTTCGCTTAAGCTAAGCCAGAACTCAACGACCTTACACCAAATCCAATATTAGTGAAGCACAAAGCACTAAAACTTGGGTGGGAAAAAGAAAGATAGTTCTGCAACAAAAGGGGAGGAGCTAACTGCCGATAGGCAGTCTTCTTTGGGTATAGCAGCGAGCAAAGCGAGCGTTATAATAAAAGGATTGAATAATCTTATTCGCAAGGCAGCTTAGCTGACTTAGAGATAGTGATTTTTAGATTATAATCATAGAAGAATTCAATTGACAATGATTATCACAAGTCAGCTATACTTACTTAAAAGAAAACTATTGAATTTTATTTTTTTAAAGCACTATAAAAAAACAACATTACAGGAAGATAAGAATCAAAAATACTTTTCCAGGAACTATTCCAGATCCTGCAGCCATTCCTTGACCTTTTCTGTGGCAAGGACATCATCTTTATTGTATTGGAGTATTGTATCTATCAATGCAGGGTCTTTTTCTGCAAGCCATCTTGTAAACCATATAGTACTCTGCCCTCCTGAGGCGTCTTTTTCAGACCATTCAAATCCAAGATGTTTTGCTATGTCTTTTATAGAATATGAATATAATGGAAGCACTGCTGTCTTTTTTACGACACTGAAAAGGTCTATCATGTTATTGGTTATCTTTCTGTAGGTCTCTTCGTCACAGCCGTATTTTTTCCTGAGCTTCTTAAGCGCGTTTTTTTCATAAGGTGCGTAATGGTATATCTTAAAATCTTCCTTGTCTTTAAAAAAATCTATAAATCCTTTCCATGCCTTCTTCTCCTCTTCAGGAGACTTAGCAAGAAAATATATGTATTCCCCTTCTGTCCACAGTCCGAAAAGATATTCTATGTCAATATCAGGCTCACCTTCTATATCAAAATATATCTCTGTCTTTGCTTTAGGTAAGTTAGGGTTCCCTATCTTTATGGTCTTTTTATCTATCAATGCCCTTGACTGGGTCTTCCATCTTCTTAAGGATGCTTCCCCAAGTCCTTTTATGTTTTTCAGCAGATCAACATCCATATCAGCAGCCTTTTCAAAATTGTCTATGTTATTCTCTATCAGAAGTTCCTTGCTTTTTCTTCCCAGGTTATAGATCAGGGAAATGTCTTTCTCTTTTTCTGCCTTTTCAAGGCAAACATCTCTCCAGGGACATTCGCCGCATTCTGAACAGATATGAACCTCTGCCTCACAGCCTGAAGCGATGTTCTTTATCTCAACAAGAGCCTCAGCATACTGGTTCATGTAATCGTAGGTATGCAGCTTTTTGCTCTTGTTGTTAAGGATCAGATAGGTAAATTCAGGCATCTTTTCCTGGATCTTTTGAAGCATAGAAGAATAGAACATTATCTGCATTATATACTGTTTCTTAGCATGGACTGCAACCTTTATGTCAATGGCTTCATAATGATAATCTCCAAGCCTGCTCTGGCCAGGCACTTTTATCAGGATGTCGGGCCTTCCTATAAAATCTTTATCTATAAGAACTCCCTGAAAGATGATGGATGCTCCCTGTTCCATGAACTTAACAGTCTGCCTGAACTTTTCCTCATCTTTTGCAGTCTTTTCAGGGGCTACATATTTTATGTTCTTAGCTACATCTTTCTCATGCTCTCTTCCGATCCTGAACCTTGAAAGCATGAACTCAGAATGAGGAAGCTTTTTTTCAGCATCTCCAAAAAAATCAAGATAGACTTTTCTTGGGCATCTTGTGTAATTATAAAAATGGGTTGCTGTAATCATATATCATTAAAAGAAGCAGTGTATTTAAAACTGTTGCGATATCCTGTTTTTGGATGGCAGTCAGTTTCCTCTTTTTCTAAGATACTCAGTCAGACGAGGATTTTCATCTTTTATAGATTCATCTATCTCTTTTAATGACTTTTTTATCCCCTCTAATGCTGACGAACCTTCATCAAGCTCTTTCAGAAACTCATCCACCCTCTTTTTACCCCACATAATAGCATATATGCTTTAGAAGTTTAAAAATGTTTCTATGCTTTTATCTGCTTATTATGAATGCATGGTCAAAATAGCTTGCTGCGTGTTCAAGAGCTCTTTCAGCTGCCTCTCTTCTTTCAGCTTTTTCTATTTTGTTTTTTCCATCTTTCTCCTCAGGAATACCTATTATTATCCTATGATCATATTTTTTGTTCTGGATAGCATCAACAAAACAAGGAAGTTCTCCGTTCTTGTAAAGCTTTTCATCCTCGATAAAATACACAAATCCTTTATTTTCATCAATTATATCTCTTGCAAGTGCGAAATCTGCATAAGCATGCTCATCATTTCTTAAAACTTCCAGATATCCATGAGCATAATCTTTATATCTTATAAATGGAAATTGCATGTCTTCTTCCAGTCCGGAAGTTCTTATTTCAAGCTTCTTCTTGGCATGGGGATTGTATATGGAGTAATCTTTATCTATATTTTCTATAGTGTCCACTATCTCTTTCTCTGTCAATGACCTTTTCCTTGATGTTTTGCTGATTTCCTCTAAGTTCTGTATCGGAGTCATCTTATTTTTAGCCAGATATTTCTAATAGCCAGCTGTTTTCTGAATAAACTTCAGAACAGAGTTATTATTATTGCTCGTAGAGATATCATGATTTTTATTCATTTATAAGTCTTGCGTTAGCTTTTTAAATGGTTTTTATGTTGTCTTTTATGATGTACGAATCTGTTCTTATCTTTTTGCTAAATTGATTATTTACTTTCTGATAAACTTCAATATCAGAAGATTTAAAAACCCCATGATAAAGATAATATAAAAAGAGGTTTTTATGGACAAATCAGTAAAGATTGGAAAGATATTTGGAATTGAGATAGATCTTCATTTTACCTGGTTCTTCATATTTGCATTGTTAGTATGGGGGTTGTCTATAGGCTTTTTTCCTGAATATTATCCTGGGTTGTCAAACACAGAATACTGGATATTGGGAGGGATATCTGCTTTCTTTCTTTTCATATCTGTATTGCTGCACGAGCTTAGCCATTCTTTAGTTGCAAAGCACGGCAGGCTTGGTGTTAACAAGATAACATTGTTCTTTTTTGGAGGTATGGCTGAGACAGCAGGAGAAGCAAGTACTCCTGAAAATGAATTTAAGATGGCCATTGCAGGGCCTTTGATGTCTTTTTTGCTGGCAGGGATATTCTGGGCCATATGGTCTTTTGTGAACATAGTCTATGTAGAAGCTATAGCATTCTATCTCACCATCCTTAACCTCATCCTTGGACTGTTTAATCTGGCTCCTGGCTATCCTCTTGACGGAGGAAGGATGCTAAGGGCCATACTCTGGGGATATTACAATGATATAAAAAAAGCCACAAAGATAGCTTCATATGGGGGAAAATTAGTTGCAGGTGTGATGATAATATTTGGGTTTTCAGGTTTTTTCGGAGTTACGCTTGAGATTTTCGGAGTAGAATTTGGAGGATTGTGGTTTGCTATACTTGGATTTTTCCTTTATTTTATAGCAGGCATGAGCTATCAGCAGCTTTTGCTGAAAGAATCACTTGAGAAGATGAAGGTAAAGGATGCGATGAACAAATCTTTCAAGACAGTAGATGCAAACAAGACACTTGCAGAACTTTTTGAAGATTATTTTCTTAGATACAACAAAGAAGGCATTATCGTTTCAAATAAGAAAAGACCTGCAGGCATAGTCACCATAGAAGATCTTAAAAAAGTTCCAAGAAAGCAGTGGAACAAGAAAAAGATAAAAAACATCTATAATGATTTTGAATATACTGCAAAAGAGAATGATAACGCATACAATCTTCTCAACCATATGTCAAAGAACAGGATATCTGTAGTTCCTGTAGTCAGGAACAGAAAGATAATAGGGATGGTGGATATATCTTCATTAGTAAGGCTTGTAAAGCTTAAGCAGTTAGCCTAATGATGTTATCAGTTTTTCTAATGTTTCTTCATCAAGCTTTCTTTCACTTATTACAGAATGCATATTCTCGTTTTCAAAACATTCCCTGATGTGGTTTAAAGTATTGTCATCCACCTTGTTCTTGTCTGAATCATAAGCAAGCCCTTTTCCAGGGATATATAGATAGTCCTTTGCCTCCTGCATTGTCTTACTGTCAGATTCTATGATCATCAGGTTATATATCTCATATTCCATAGATATATTAAAGAAAGAGGGTATAAAAAGCTTATTCAAATTCAGAATCACAACTTCCTTTCAGCAGGTCACCTGCAATCTCATCGCATATTCCCTGATCATCGACCTTTACTGCTATCTTCTTGTAGCAGATATCTCTGTTAGGAAGAAGTTCCATGGTATCACAGATATCTGTATCTTCAAGCCCTACAGCTATGGTGCTTACGCATTTTTCCCTTGTTATGAAATCTTCTATCTCTTTGCAGGATCTGTAATCCTCAGTAGCTATCGAAACCTTGTTAAGGCACTCATCCCTGTCTTTTATGCTTGTCAATGCATAACATGTTGAGATATGGTTATTTTGTATAGCCAGATTCTTATAGCATACCTGCTGCCAGAATTCTTCCTGTATCTTAGGGCATATCTCCATGTCCCCTGTTGATTCTGCTACTGAATATCTGCAATATGACACTGTCATAGAATCTTCAAGCTGGCTGCAGACAAGCGTGTCCTGCTGCTCTTTTGCCTTGTTTATTATACAATCTTCTTTTTCAGATTCAGGAGCATCACTGCATATATCCCTTATAACCTGGCCTGTAGGATTGCATGCTACCAGTACAAATACGATCAATATCAATGATAATACACTGTATTTCATGGTGTATAGGATTATCTAACTTATTTATAAATTTTGTTATAAATTTAAGAGATATAATAAAAAAATAAAAAATTATGCTCCGCATCCGCCTGATGCTGAGGCATCAGTTGTTTCAAAGCCGAATCCTGGTGATGGTGTTTCTGAAGAAAGCTCTTCTTCGCATTCTTCTGGAGGATTCTTGAATCCTGTACAGACTGCATCCAACAGGCTTGCAGGGTCTCTTCCAGCAGATGCTGTAACTCCATTGATAACCAGTGCAGGAGAACCCCTTATACCATAATCATCAACCTCTTCCTTGAAGACATTGAATGTAGGGAACTGTCCTTTGTAGGTTGATTTGTCCTCGAAATTATCAGATACCTTATACTTTGCATCTATGATTCCGATGCATGTATTCAGCTTTGTCTTGTCTATTTCAGCGTCTTCAATACATTCTTCTGATTTTCCTTCTTCTAGGAAACATTTCAGATAATCAAGGAACTTGTCTTCCTGTTCTTCCTGTATACAATACTGTTGAAGCTGTTCGTCAAGCTCTTTTTCTCCGTGCATTGCATAGTCGCAGAACTTTATCTGTATGTCAGCCTTTCCTCCTAATGTTTCCATCACAGGGATAATCCCTTTCTCTATCTGCGTTCCATAAGGACAATGTGACATCACAAAAACTTCAACTTCAGGCTTTTCTTTCTTTTCCATGCACTGCCATTGTGATTTGCATGATTCATCTTCGCAATCTATGTCTCCGTTACCATCATCATCAATCTCATTATTACAGATCTCAGCTTCAGGATCAAATGTAGCTCCGATCTTCAAAGAGAGGTAATCTCCTTTTTCCTCAAGATACTGCTCTATGTTGCTATAGCCCTCTCTGTCTTTTACAGAACCTGTAAAGAGCACTGCAGGCAAGGTTGACAATTCGTTTTCTTCATATATCTCTTTTCCCTGTTCTTCATTATAGTCAATCTCTGTAAATTCTGCTTCCGGGAAAACGGTCTCAAGCTGAGCCTTTAATCCAGATGTATCACATGTAGAACATCTCTTATCATTCAAAAGGATAATAGAATCTCCTGTTGCTTGTACGGTTTTACTGTCTTCTGAACCCATAGATGAGAAACCGCCTGTATAGATTGAAGCTACCAATAGTATAAGCAGTGCTGCTGATACTGTTTTCCACATAGTTGTCTTTTTTAATTTCATCTTTTTAGGAGCTTCAGACTCTTTGTTTTCTATTGTCGGTTCTTCTTCAGCCTGTTCTTTGTTTTCTTTTTGAGTTTCGTTGTTTTCAGGCTTTTCCTGAACATCTTTTTCCTGAAGATTATCTTCAGGCTTTTTTTCATTATTTTCTTGATTATTTTCTTCCATTATAACACCCTTTTTTTCTGAATCGCAGTCTCTTTATAAATATTGCGGAAAAAGAATATTTTGTCTATTCTATAGTAGTTATAAAACTTAATAAACTCAATCGCCGAGAATATAAAGATAGGGGCCAATATGAAATTTGATATCAAAAGAAAGCGAAATCCTAATATCGTAAAGTATCCTAATGAAGATGTAAATCTTGCAAGGAGCTTTGCAAAGAGGATGAAGAACGAGTTTGGAGATTTTGTGAAAGCTGTTGCATTGTTCGGCTCTGCTGCAAGAAAGACTCCTGTTTCAGGAAAAGGGGATGTAGATGTTCTTGTTGTTGTGGATGATCTTTCTATGAGGATGACAAGAGATGTCATGGAATCCTATAGGATAATAACAGAAAGGATAATAGGCAATGTCAGCACAAGGCTGCATATAACATCCCTGACAATCACCTCCTTCTGGGAATATGTAAGAGCAGGAGATCCAGTAGCTATAAACATACTTCGTGACGGAATCCCTCTGATAGATATAGGATTTTTTGAGCCTCTGCAGGCCTTGCTTATACAGGGAAGGATAAAACCTACTCTAGAATCAGTATGGGTATATTTTGGAAGGGCTCCAAGAACATTGACAAATTCCAAATGGCACATACTGCAGGCTACGCTTGACCTGTATTGGGCTGTGATAGATGCTGCCCATGCCGCTCTTATGCATATAGGCGCTACTCCTCCAAGTCCTGAACACGCTTCAGAGATGCTTGAAAAAAGATTAGTGAAAGAGCATAAATTAGAGCACAAACATGCTTTAACGATGCAGAAATTCTACAAGCTGATGAAAAGCATAACCCACAGAGAGATAAAAGAGATAACCGGCCAGGAGTATGAAAGATATTACAAAGAGGCTGAAGCATTTGTGAACAGGATGCAGAAGTTTATTGAAGGATAACTGATTCTGGCTTAGGAGCAATCTTAATGTGATAGTATGATAAATAGATATCTTTAAAAATAACTTAGATTTCTGGACTACATTATGCCTCAGTAGCGTAGCAAACTTTTAAAAAAAGTTTGACCAAAACAGATTGGTTTCGCAGATGGGGCGCCTGCTCAAGCCCATATCATGCCCCGGTAGTCTAGCCCGGCCAAGGATAGAGCCCTCTCGCAACTGGTTGATGTTTGGAGAAAGGCTCAGACACGGGTTCAAATCCCGTTCGGGGCATATTTTTCTTTAAGAAAGATTTATAAAAAATATCCAATTATTCTGTTATATGAAATATGAGAATATCCCTAAGCTTGGAAAATATGATCCGATATGCCTGACATATTCTAAAAAGAGCAGAATGCATATCCCAAATATGGATGAGACAAAAGAGCTTTTCTTCTATATGGCTGGATCAAAAGAGCATCTTGATGTCTGCAGCATAAATGTTAAAGACAAGGAAAGCAGGAAAGAAGGCATCAATCCTTTTAAGATAAGCCTTGAGGATATAGTTAAGATAGAAAAATTGAAAGAATAATCATCAGCTTTAAAAACTGGTTTCTATTGTATATTCTATGCAGCTTAAAGATTATCTGTTTAAGGAACTGGACAAAAAAGTAGAGGATCTGAGCAGAGAGCTCTGCGAACTTCATCATAATCCTAATAAGGAAAGGATGGCTGAGATAGGCAGAAGCATATGCCGGACTGTAGCGTCAAAAGATTTTCTTGAATTAACTGATCTTGATGATGCCCATTACAGGGTTGGCATAAGGCCTAAAGAAGGAACTCCTGTACTTATAGCATACAGGGGGAAACTAGAGGAAGCTATAAAGGCTGCAGAGGTTAAGTTTTCTGCATATAAAAAAGATGCAGAATATCTTGTAAAGATAGTTCTTGGAAATAAAGAATATAAGATTCCAGAAGAATACTGGAGATAATCATGCATATACTCCATATATCTTTAAAAAGCTGATGAAAATGAATGAAATATTTTTCATAAGCTTTATAAGTTTTTTCGTCATCCAGAAAGCTAATGGCTCATACCAAGGGGGTTCCTAAGAGCATATTGCTCATGGGAGTCATGTATAAAGGGGAAGAAATTCTTGAAGAAGTTTTAGACAGACTTAAAGAAAAGTTGGGAGAGATTAAAATTAGATCTGAAGCTTATGGTTTTGACTTATTAAGGGGGGATAATAGTTGAGCATAAGCGTATGCATGATAGCAAAGGATGAATCTGAAAACATCGAGAGATGTCTTGAGTCAGTCAAAGACATAGCAGATGAGATCATAATTGGAGATACAGGAAGCAAAGACAACACAAAAGAGATAGCAAAAAGATATACAAAAAAAGTCTTTGATATCAGCTGGGATCATGATTTTTCTAAAGCCAGGAATGAGTGCATGCTGTATGCAACAAAAAGATGGATATTCGTCATAGGTGCAGATGAGGCGATAAGCAGCAAAGACTCTGATAAGATAATGCAGCTGATAAAAGATGATACAGCAATCGGCTATAAGTTCACTCAAAGAAACTATTCTGACAGAGTTTCATCTATAAAATGGAGAAGTTCTCAAAGAGATGGTTATGAAGAAAGCTCTAATTTCAAAGGCTGGCAGTACAGAGGTATAATAAGGCTTTTCAGGAATAACAAAGGCATAAGATTCAGATATCCAGTCCATGAGTCTGTGCTTCCTGCAATTAAAGATATCAAGGGAAAGATCAAAAGCAGCAACATCCCCATACATCATTTTCAGAAATATTCTATAGACAAGGAGCAGTATTATTATCAACTGCTTCAAAAAAAGATCCTTGAGTTTCCTGAAGCAAACTCTTTTGCAGAGATGGCTTTACATTGTTATGAGATAGGATTAGAGAAGGAAGCAAAAGACCATAAGAAAGCAGCATTAGAATTGAATAGGAATCTTGGAGATGCTTTGAGTTTTATAAGGTAATTATCGAATTCTGCCATACATCAAACAGCCGTAGACGACAGCAGCGTTAAGGATCCCTCCGATGGAATTGCCTAGCACTATGGGAAGATTTTCAAGCTCCAGCCCGTAAAAAAGCCAGACTATTGTTCCTGCAAAAAAGAACAGATATGTCAGGATAGAAACATCTTCTGCGCTTTTTCTTGAATATATCTTCAGGACCTGCGGAAATATAGCTACTGCAGAAGCAACTCCGAATATAGTAGCAAGCGCAGATAAAAATGTCATGGCTTATTATAGAATTGACTAGGATATAAGTTTTTTGTTTTTATGAATGCAACAAGCCAGAAGTCTTACATGTCCTCAGGGACTTTGTTTGCATATCTTATCTATATGATCGGGCAGTTCCATCATATTTTAGTAATGATTTTGAAGATATTAGCTTTTATCCTATAATATCCAATCTTCGATATCTTTTAATCTTTTGATGTTTAGCTGATAAGCATCTCCATATTTTGTTTTCCCGTAAACTAAAACCAGTTTTTCCTTTACAAGGCCTTTAAGAACATCTTCTACAGATCCCTTAAGATGAGGAGGGATTCCTGATGCTAATCTTTCGTACAGCAGATGTCCTTTGCTGAATGCCTGGTTTGAATACAGTTTCTTAAGAATATTTTTCTTGATCTTAACATAATCTGTTTTGCTTAATTTCTTCCCCATGAACATATATTCTGCATAGATTGGTATATAATGTTTATTATTATAATTGATATTTATAGCCAATATTGGCTAAAAATAGTAAGTTTTATAAATGATTTTCACTTACTATAGCTACAATGGATGATAAAACAATATTTTTAGAAATCTTTGGAGATTCTCCTATACTAAAGGTATTAGATTTTTTAATAGTCAATGAAGACTTTGACTATAGTATGACTGATATAGCTGCTCTTTCAGGAGTTGGCTATTCTACACTTAAACTTTTCTGGAAAAAGCTGGAAAAAGAAGGTATAGTGGCACATACCAGAACAGTTGGAAAAGCTAAGATGTACAAACTTGATATATCTAATCCTGTAATGAGGAAATTTAGAGATTTTTATTGGGAAACAACAAAACATCATGTTCATAAAGACATCAAAGAAAAAGTAACAGTTAAGCATTAAAACAAAGTTTTGTTAAAACACAAAGCTCCATATCGTTCTATTCTCAGGTTGAGGCATATTTTGAAATAACATTAATTTACCTTAATTATGATAAGCTTCATCCAGTATTTTTTCTGTTTCTATCATCTGAAGTAACTTCTTGTCTGATTCGTTTAGTTCGCTATCTTCTGCATGATTATTTGCCTCTTCAGGAGTCATTAAGACGTCAACTTCAATAGAAGGGTATTTCAAATTGAATGTTTCTAAGGCTTCTTTTGCATTATTTCCTGCGGCATAAATCTCTCTTGAACAATTGTATGCAATGCATTTCCCCTGATGTTCATTAAATTCACCTGCTTCGTTTTTATGGATGAATTTATCAATCTTTGTCCTATCCAAGAGTATACAAAGCTCATTTCTTTGATCTTTAGAAAGCTGCTTCCATACAATTTCATTAATGGTATGAGGATTTTCTGATAGCATTTTTAGATCTGTGTTATCGTAATTTACTTGGTTCTTATTTCTAAATAATTTTTCATGTCCTCGATAAATATTATCATCCATTTTCTTTGAATATTCTTTCAGATTAATATGCCTTCCTTGTGATAATTTTTTATGCTGAATTTATCTATACCTGCAATATCTATCTCTTTAATAATCATTTTAGACTCCAAAGTTTATAAAACTTCTGAAGTTTTATTATCATAGACTATCTTTAAATTTTTCTTTTGTTCTTCTGAAAAATTAGACCAGATATCATCTGTCATTGAATCAGCACGCATCATTCTTGCATAACGTTCTGTTTCTTCCATATCATATATTAAATGATAAAAAGTTTATAAAGATTATTTTTTATTTATTTCTTCATAATAATAAACCTTAAATAAAAACAAACAATAAGAGATACATGGTAGAAGATACAATGGTGACAAGGGAAGAAGCAGGAGACATAGGAAAGAAAGCTAATTCTATCATCTTTGAAAGAAAAAAGGAATGTGATGATGCCGGAGAGCATAAAAAGGCTAACTGGTTTCTGTTCAATGCAGGCAGATATGTTGGAGGGATATGCAGTTATTGTCTTTCAGATATAAAGAGGCCATTGACTGATGAAGAGTACAAAACCAACAGGAAATTTTATGATTCTTTAAGAGAGCCTTTTGATGTTTGAAAACATTTAAATAGATTATTTTAATCCACTTTTTTATGAAACTGGAAGACTTTGATTATTCTCTGCTTAGAGAACTTATAGCGCAGAAGCCTGCTGTTCCAAGAGACCATTCCAGATTACTGGTTCTTGGAAAAGAGTTAGAGCATAAAAATTTCTATGACCTGGTTGATTATCTTAAGAAAGATGATGTTCTTGTCATAAATGAGACCAAGGTTATCCCTGCTAAGATCATCGGATATAAGACATCTGGAACAAAGGTTGAACTGATAATCTTAGGATCTAATGGAAAAAAAGCAAGATGCAGGATAAAGGCCAAAAATCCAAGAATAGGAAATAAGATTATCTTCAAGGATTACAAGGCATCTATCACAGATCAGAAAGATGAGGAATTTATAGTTGAATTTGATGAAGATGTTAAGAAAATAATGGATGACATCGGAATATTGCCTTTGCCTCCATATGTTAAGAGCAAGGTTAAAGACAAGCAGTATCAGACAGCATACTCCAGAAAAGAAGGATCGATAGCAGCCCCTACTGCAGGGCTTCATTTCACTCCCAGGCTGTTGAAAAAGATAAGGAAAAAGGGAGTAAAGTTAGCAAAGGTTGTACTGCATGTTGATTTCGGAACATTTCTTCCTGTAAGAGACATAAATAAAAATAAGCTGCACAAGGAATATTATGAGGTTTCCAAAGAATCTGCTAAGACGATAAATAATGCAAAAAGATTATTTGTCGTAGGGACTACAAGCGTGAGGACATTGGAAGCTTCTAATAAAGACGGAAAGATCATCCCTGGAAAAGGCTCAACTAAATTGTTTATCAAGCCAGGATACAATTTCAAGACTAAGATAGACGGGATGATAACAAACTTCCATCTTCCAAGGTCAACACTGTTGATGCTTGTCTCTGCTTTTGCCGGAAGAAAAAAGATATTAAAAGCATACGACGAAGCTGTAAAAAAAAGATACAGGTTCTTTTCTTTAGGAGATGCGATGTTTATCTTGAAATAACTTTATAAACCCTCCTTTCTATCAATAAGCTTATGGAAAGACCAGAACTTTTGCTGCCTGCAGGAAATGAAGAATGCCTTAGGGCTGCTGTCAATAATGGAGCAGATGCTGTCTATCTTGGATTGGATAAGTTCAATGCCAGAAGGTCTGCAGGGAACT
This sequence comes from Candidatus Woesearchaeota archaeon, assembly GCA_014729675.1. Classification (GTDB taxonomy): domain Archaea; phylum Nanobdellota; class Nanobdellia; order Woesearchaeales; family WJKL01; genus WJJM01. The sequence goes on from WJJM01000025.1 coordinate 27,479, forward strand.
TTGATGAGGAGAATCTCTCAGGTGTTGTTGATTATTGCCATAAGAGGAATGTTAAGGTCTATGTTGCCCTGAACATCTTAGTAAAAAATTCTGAACTAGAAGAATATTTCAGGCTGATGAATGCTGTCAATTTATCTGGAGCAGATGCTGTAATCATACAGGATGCATGCTTTATCCCTCTGATAAGGAAGAATTTTCCCAAGCTAAGGATACATCTTTCAACTCAGGCTAATAATACCAATTCTGTTGTTCCTGATGCTGACAGGATAATACTGGCAAGAGAACTAAACTTCAAAGAGATAAAAAAGATATCATCTAAAGTCGAGACAGAAGTTTTTGTCCACGGAGCTTTATGCTTTTCCTATTCAGGATTATGCCTTTTTTCATCGATGGCAGGAGGAAGATCAGGCAACAGGGGAAGATGCGCTCAGCCATGCAGGCAAATATACAACAATAAACATGCTATAAGCACCATGGATATGTGCATGCTCTCTAAGATTCCAGAACTTATAAAGGCAGGAGTATCATGCTTTAAGATAGAAGGAAGGATGAGATCAGCCCTTTATGTCCAGACTGCAGCAAGGATATACAGGAAGGCTATAGATTCATATTATGATGGGAATTTTAAATTTTCAGAAGAAGATATTGATAAGCTAAAATTGACATTTAACAGAGAGTTTACAACAGGCTTTTCTGAGAACAGTTCTATAGTTGACTCTAATAAGCCTATGAACAGAGGATTGTATATAGGCAATTTTAAAGATGGAAAACTGCAATTAAAGAAGAAGCTGGTCAAAGGCGACGGGATAGGAATCTGGAAAGATGACAATGTTGAAGGTTTTACAGTCAACAAGATAATCCACAGAGGCAGGATGGTCAATAAGGCATTTCCAGGAGATCATGTTGACATAGATTATTGTTCTGAAGGCTGTCCTGTATACAAGACCTCTTCTGTTGATTCTAACCTTCAATTAGGAGATAAGCCCAGATACAAGATGGCTGAAAAGGCAGACGAGATCAAGCTTCCTGTATTCGGAGAAAAGAAGAATGATGATAAGTTAAAGATATTTGTAAAAGCATACAGCAAGAAGCAGGCTTTAGAAGCTGATTCTGCAGAGGCTGATGTAATATATTATGATATATTTAATAAGGATTTTTTAGAAGTTAAAAGACTGTTGAAAAACTCAAAGCTTTTTGCATCTACGCCAAGGGTTGTATCTGATGATGATATAGATAAGATAAGACAGAGACTGGATATATTAAGGCCAGAAGGAGTTTTAGTCGGAAACAGAGCTTTATTGGATGTTGAATATAAAAAACATCTTGACTATTCATTTAATGCATTTAACGATATAGATATGGCCTGCTATGATGGCGTGCCTATGATCTCTCCTGAGCTTAATCTTTCTGAACTGAAAGATATAAAGGACAAAAATTTTATCTCCCTGGTCCATGGAGATGTTATACTTATGACAACAAAGGAAAAGATGAAATATCCAGAACTGGTAGATGAAGAAGAAAGGCACTTCAGAGTAAGAAAAAATAACACCCTTCTTGAGATACTAAATTTCAAGCAATTGGGCCTGTTCAACGATACAAGAAAACTTTTTGATATGGGTGTTAAATATTTCTTTATAGATGCAAATAAAGAAGTAGGTAAGCTTATCGGCGTGTACAGGAAGATACTGACTTCTGATTTTAAAGATTCTAAGATAAAGAAAGGCTATACTTCCGGACAATTCAAAAGAAAAGTGGAATAGTTATTTTTTAGATTATATCTTATAATGCATAAATATATTTAAAAGATCATATCATCTGAGATCATATGGACAAGTCATTAGAATCATTTACAACCCCTAAAGATTACAAGAGGCAGTCTCATGAATATGAGGACCTCTGGGGACCTGACGGATGGCTTCTCTTTGTTGCTTGTGACTCAGGTAAGGATCTTGCGATGAAAGTAAAGAAAGAGTATATAAATTTTCTAAAGAAGAAAGAGAGCAATATGGACGTTCTTCTTCTTGATGGAAACATGACCAGATATTTTGAGGATCATACGACTATCCCCAGGCTGCCAAGCCATGTTGCAAATTCAAATGCGTTTGTCTTCCAGAATGCAACAGAGAACATAAGCGGAAGGACGCCTGGAGAGAATTTCAACCAGCTGTTGCAGATGGTAAGGACACTGAAGGTGCATGGAGCTTCCAACATAAATGTTGTCATGCCTTATCTCACCCATCCAAGACAGGAAAAGCCAAGCTTTATGCAAAGGGAAGCAACTCTTGCAAAGCTTGATGCAGATCTTCTTAAGACAGCAGGAACCAACACAATATTGACATATCATCCTCATTCCCTTGCTACTCAGGGATTTTATGAGCCTGAAATAAGATTTGTCTATCTTAGCGGTCTTGATCTTTTTATGGATGTATTTAAAGAAGAAAAAAACAAAGATAATGTTATTGTTTTCTCTACTGATGCAGGGGGCGTAGATTTCACAAAGCCTTATTCTGATTTTATGGGCATAGAATACGGAGTTACTATAAAACACAGAGCAAAACAGAAAAAGACAGATACATTAGGACTGGCAGGAGAGATACAGGGAAAATCAAAGGCAATAATCATAGATGATGAGACAGCAACATTAGGATCTTTTATAGGAACTACTGAAAGGCTTGTTGAAGACCACAGATTTCATGAGATCTATTGGGGAGTTTCGCATATGAAGCTTAAAGAAGATTGTATAGGCAGGCTGAAAAAGGCCAACAAAGAATATAATGTCAAAGAAGTGCATATAACTGACACTATAGCCCAGACAAAAAAACTGCTTGATCTTGATTTTATTATTTCTCATTCTATAGCTGAGAGGTTTGCAAGAACTATAAACAGGATGCATTATGGAAAGTCTGTAAGCCAGATATTCTACAAGCCTGACTAGCCTGATGAATATATCCTTGTATTTTTATCTTCAGATTCTGCTTTTAGAGAATATCCTTTTTCCTGCATGATCTCAATACCTCCCCTATACCCTCCATGGAACATTATGAGTGCATCATTGTTTTTTTTAACTTTTTCTGCTATATCCTGTGCCTCTTCAGAAAGCCATGGATAATTATAGAATACATCATAGTCTGAGAAATCTATGTTCTCATAATCTTCATGGATAAGGCTTATCTTTGATTCTGGAAAATCTTTTTCTATCCTTTTCTTTGTTATTTCATATGTGTCTCTGTTATATTCTATAGCTGTAGTATTTAGACCAAATAAAAGCTCTGTTAAAAGCGAGATTCTTGCATCTCCTGCTCCCAATTCACAAAAACTTTGCTTTTTGCTGATATCCATCTTTTTTAAGAGATCATATATGTGCGATAGGCCATTGCTTGGCTCCCATGAGAATCGCTTTCCCATCCTGCAGTTCATTGAATTGCATCTCCTGAGAAATTTTTCTGAACCTTCTGAATATCTTACCAGTCTTTCCAATATTTCCATGGATGTTTTCTTAGGACATATGATTTAAAGCTTATGGTTTGCTGCAGATTAGAACAATCTTTATAAACATGGATACTGATACAGCAGTATGCCGACAGAGATTCCAGATGAAAAGAAAGAAGATATCAGAAAGTACAGGCAGGAATTTTACAGGCTTAAGGAGATAGCTGAGATAGTAGAAGTGTCCCTATACACAGCGCATAAATACGGAAAATTGAAAGAAGAAAATGAAGAACTAAAATACAATGCACTTAGCAGGCTTATAGAGGAGATACTGAGCAGAAAAGGTATGAACCAGAACAAGATAGCAGCCATGATCGGAGTGGAAAAGCAGACAGTCTCATTGTATAAGAGAGGAAAGATATTTCCTGAAAGGAGGATACTTAAGAATTTGTTCTCTGCAGCAGGAGTTGATTACAAGACTCTTGATGAGTTTATAGAGAATCAGGCTTAGAATATATGCATCCACAGTATCTCTGCCTATAGAGATTATGTTTCTTGCTTAACTTTACAGAATGCATGTAATGTTTCCTGAAGTCAGTAAGGATGTAGGAAATATTTATCTTTTTTTCGATCTCTTTTCCTATCCTGTTTATCTTATCTGCATCCTTGTAAGGTGATATGTTTAATGTTGAGGTAAATGCTTCAAAACCATTGTTCTTTGCAAACTGGGCTGTCTTTTCCAACCTTAGCCTGAAGCAGATATCGCATCTTTTTCCACCTTCTGGCTCTTGTTCCATCCCTTTTACAGCTGCATGCCACTGGATATTGCTATAATCTCCTATGATGATCGGCAGGTTAAGATCTTTTGCAAGTTTCTCAGATGCTTCCATTCTTTTTTTATATTCCTCTATAGGCTCTATGTTTGGATTATAGAAGAACAAAGTTATAACATGCTCTTCTTTCAGCTGTTCTATGACAACTGTTGCACAAGGGCCGCAGCAGACATTCAACAAAAGTTTCATGATAAGATATAAAAAGAGCTAATTTAAAAAGCTTTATATAAAATCACAGATTTTCTGTTATCATGCCAGCGTCGGATAATCTGGCTATTCCGGTTGCCTCGAAATTAAGACAAGACAGCAGCTGTCCTCCGGGACATGCAGGTTCAAATGAAACTCAGAGATATTTTTTCAAAAGCTCTGTTTTCGCGAAAATCCTGCCGCTGGCGTTTTCAATTGTTTGTTTTGTCGCATCTCTTAAGATAGATTTAAATAATATGAAGTTTCTTAAGCCCATATGAAAATCACTTTTTGCGGGGCAGCAGGGATCGTTACAGGATCATGCTACCTGATAGAGACCGGCAAACAGAAGATTCTTGTTGACTGCGGGATGTTTCAGGGGCCTAAAGAGATAACAAGACTCAATTACAAACCCTTTCTTTTCAATCCAAAAGAGATATCCCATGTGTTTCTGACTCATGCACATATAGATCATTCAGGCCTTATACCTAAGCTGGTCAAGAAGGGATTCAGAGGAAAAGTGCATACAACCTCTGCAACAAAAGACCTATGCAGTATAATGCTTGAGGACAGTGCTTATATCCAGGAGAAGGATACTGAGCATGAAAACAGGAGAAGAAAGAAGAAAGGCCTTGCTCCAAGAGAGCCGCTTTATGACCAGAAAGATGCAAAAAAAGCCATGTCTCACTTCAGGAAGATAAGATATGATGAAGAGGTTAAGTTTGGGGATATAAAGGTAAGATACAGGGATGCAGGACATATAATAGGCTCTGCTATAATCGAGATGTTTATCCATGAAGATGGGAAAGAGACAAAGATAGTGTTTTCAGGAGATCTTGGACAATGGGATGTTCCGATAATAAAAGACCCTACTATGATTGATGATGCAGATTATATATTGCTGGAATCAACATACGGGGACAGGCTTCATAAGGAAAGAGGCATAAGAGATAACATACTTCTGGAATATGCAAAAAAGACATTCAACAAAGGTGGAAAATTACTGATACCTTCCTTTGCGATAGAAAGGACACAGGAGCTGCTTTATGCTTTTAACAAGCTGATAAAAGAAGGAACATTTCCTGAAGAGAAGATATTTTTAGACAGCCCTTTAGCTATCAAAGCTACCCAGATATTCAAGAGACATAAGGATTATTTTGATAAGGAGGCTTTGACAGATTATAAAGATCCTTTTAGTTTTCCCAATCTAGAATATACCCTCAAGACAAGAGAGTCAAAAAACCTTAATGGTTATAAGAAGCCCTGTGTTATCATAGCAGGGAGCGGGATGTGCACAGGAGGAAGGATAAGGCACCATATCAAGCACCATATAGAAGACCCAAAAACAACATTGCTGTTTGTAGGTTATCAGGCAAAAGGCACTCTTGGAAGGATACTGCTTGAAGGAGCAAAGAAAGCAAAGATGATGGGCAAGGTTCTTGATGTAAATGCAGAGATAGGCAAGATAAATGCTTTTTCTGCGCATGCTGATTACAAAGAGCTGATAAAATGGGCTAAAGGTTTCAATAAAAAGCCCAAAAAGATTTTCATAGTGCATGGAGAGGAAAAGTCTTCCATTGCTTTGAGGTCAAAATTAAAAACATTTAACTGCCATGTCCCCCAGATAGGCGAAACTGTTGAGCTTTAGAAAACTTTATAAATATCCTGTTTTCTATTTTTTTAAAATGACAGATGACTTTACAGTGAGCTCAGCAAGATATCTTGCAAAGAAAGGATATAATTACCTGTTTATGGGTGGAACACTTCATGTTTTTGATATTCATAAAAAATATAAAGATGTCAAACCCGGCAATCTGGAAACTGAAGTTAAAAATACAGAAGTTTCTAAAAAAGAACAGGTAAGATATTCTGCAAATTATTGAAGTTAGGAGATACCTAGTCTCCTTCAAACTCAACTATATTGTATGCTTTATAGCCTGCTTCTAAAAGTTTTTTCTTTCCTCCAAGGTCCGGAAGATCCACTATAAAAGAACATTCAACAATATCTGCCCCTAATTTATTCATAAGATTTGCTGCAGCAAGGCATGTACCTCCTGTTGCGATTAGGTCATCTACAAGCAATACCTTTTCTCCTTTTTTTACAGAATCCTTATGGACTTCAATAGAATCAGTACCATATTCTAAAGCGTATTCCTCTGAAACAGTCTCTCCTGGCAGCTTTCCTTTCTTTCTTATAGGGACAAATCCAACTCCTAATTTCTCAGCAAGAACAGCTCCTGTTATAAATCCCCTTGCTTCTATTCCAGCAACAATATCTATCTGCATATCCTTATATCTTTCAACCAGCAAAGAAACAAGATGCTTGTATCCTTCCTTATCATTCAATAATGTTGTTACATCCCTGAACATGATCCCTTTCTTAGGCCAGTCTGGAATTGTACGAATCTTTGATCTTATCAGTTCTGTCATTTGAAAAACCTCCTGTTTTTGAAACCCAAAAATTCTTTGAATTTTTGTTGTTTTATCTTACCTTCTCCAGATCCCCATTCAAGACAACACAACCTATAGCTTCAAGCTCGTGCCTGCAAAAATCAGGTATTGGATTCAATATAAATATTTTTTTCTCCCTATTGAATGCCATCCCTATCTCCATAAGCGTATTGGCCCCTATATGATTCTTCTTCTCATCTTTAGTATAGTTCATCACTATTATGCTATCAGATTCAAGAAGATTTTTATTAAAATCATTCATTGATTCCAATTTTCTTTTTTTAGGTATAGGTTCTGGCATAGGGTCTTTCTCAGGAAGGATCACTGAATGGCCAATCTCTTCCAATTTAATTTTTGCTTCTTCATACTTATCCAAAAAAACCATGCTTCCCACTATAGTCATCTTCATTCTATCTTACCTATAGTCTCGACAAGCAGATCAGTAACATTTTTTGCATTCTGCTTGAATATCTCCAAGACAGCTTCCCATGTAACTGGCTCCTCATCATCTTTCCAGCAGTCATAATCTGTAGACATTGCTACTGCAGCATAAGGTATAGAGACTTCATTTGCAAGAGCAGCCTCAGGAGCTATACTCATGTTTATAACATCTGCACCCCATTTCCTGAACATCTCTGACTCAGCCTTTGTAGAGAACCTGGGCCCTTCTATTGTTATAACAGTTCCTTTTTCATGGCAGAATATCTTTTTTTCTTTGCAGGTCTTGATCAAAAGCTCCCTCAATTGATCATCAAAAGGCTCTGCCATAGAGCAATGCACCGGCTTATGCGGCTCAAATTTTTCATGGAAGCTTATATCCCTGTGTCTTGTAAAATCTATAAACTGGTCCAACACAACAAGATGCCCTCTATCGATCTCTTCTCGCAATGAACCGCATGCAGTTGTAGCAAGTATATGCGTGCAGCCTTCAGCTTTCAAAGCCTGTATATTTGCCCTGAAATTAACCTGTGTTGGAGGGATAGTATGCTCTCTTCCATGCCTTGCCAACAATACAACCTCTGCCCCTCTTATCTTCCCAATCTTCAATGAAGAAGAAGGCTTTCCATAAGAAGTAGTAACTTCTTTATCCACAGAATCTTCTAATATATCAGGATTATCTAATCCAGACCCTCCGATTATACCTATCTTGCCCATAGTATCTCCCAATTAAAGAAACTAAACATATTTTTGTTTATATATCTTTTGATTACAGAAGGCGTGCAGACTGTTCTGCTCCTCTGCTCCTCTCTATATCTTTTATAGTTATATGTCCGTAATTTGACTGGCCTTTAAACTTTGAGATAAAATATACAAGACCATTTCTTGTCTTTGAGCATCTTGAATTATCTATCTGATATGGGTCTCCGCTGAACACCATCTTAGAACCTTTTCCTAATCTTGAAGCGAGCTTTCTCATCTGCTTTGGCTCATAATCCTCAGCCTCGTCAAATAAGATAAATCTCTTGTTAAGTGTTCTTCCTTTTATATATGTGAGTGCCTCAAGCTCTATCTCACCTTTTTATATCCTTTCAAATATTTCCATCTCAGCATCTGCTTTCTTTCTTCCGGCAATATTGTTTGCGCCAAGTACAAAATAAAGAGAGTCAAAGATATTTTGATTCTCTATCTTGAGCTTTTCATTCTTGCTTCCAGGAAGATAGCCGTGCTGGGATTCTATAGGGGGATTTGCGACCACTAAAGAATATATAGACTCTTCCTGAAGCATGGTCATACCAACATCCAATGGAAGCATGGTCTTTCCCCCTCCAGGGGGCCCGCTCAATGTAACATAATCTATGGAAGGATCATATAAAAGCTCAAGAACACATTCCTGTTCAGGTGTAGGAGTGTACCCATGCTTTATATTATTGTTCCTCTGAGAATTAAAAAAATTATTCAGGTGCCTGAAAACATTTGACAGGTTCTCTTTACGATTATCTATCCTGAAGAACATATTGGGATTTACTCTCTCCCCTTTAAACTTAACAAACTGGTTGGGATATATATCTTCCTTTGTAAGATCTATTATATCTTCAACTCCCAATTTTATATTTCCTGCTTTAGAAAGCTCATTATGAAGTTTATAAGCTTTGCTGCTTTGCTGCTCTGCCGCTTCAAGATCTATCTCTATGATTCCATCATAGTCATAATCCTTATAAAACTCCTCAAACCTTGCTGAAGGCATCCCAAACTGGAAACATGATGTGTGCATATCTGAATCATCAGAAACTATGGAAACTTTTTCTGCAAGCTCATCCTTGAGATTGGATCTAAGAGCTAATGCACATGACAATATCTGATCATCTCCTCCAAAAGAAGATCTTAGTTCAGGAAACTTCTTATTGTCTGAGCTATAAGGCATAAAAAACATCAGGGACCCTTTTGAAAACTTGACACCCAGCCCATACCTATCTTCTGTTATCTTTTCATTCTCTGCAATATATTTTTGGAGACCTTTTAAAGCAGCTCTTGCATCTCTTGCCTTATCGACATTATAGTTTTTCTTAAGGCCATTCAGCTCCCGTCTCACAACATCAGGCATTATGATAATATTTGGTTCATCTGTATTTTTTTCTTTGTGCTCCTGCGCAAGAAATTCCACAGCCTCTGGAAAGCCGTGGACTATATTAGTATCTACAACATATATATGCCCAGATGAGCCGTTGGAATCTGCATTGCTTATGCCCTGAAATAATGCATCTAATAGTTCTTCTAGTTTTTTTGCCAATCAAAACACCCGATCAATATTTAGACAGAAGGTCTAATATGTTTTTCTGCTCTTTTCTCTGGACATAACCAGCGCCTATATCAGAAACAGGCTTTCCAAAATTTGGCTTGTTCTCCAAAAGCATTGCCAAAGAACTTCCAACCTTATCAAGAGTATCTTCAATACCAAACTTTTCAGCCATCTTCACTACCTTTTCTTCAACTGTCCCTTTTACAGGCATATAACTATTGCTGGAGAAATTGCTTTTTATTATTTCTATATATCTTTCAGGATCAAAATGACATCCTCTGTGGGCTAAAGCCCACAGTATCCAGCTTGGGCAGCGTCATTGACCTCGACCTGAGATATCAGGCAGCAGCGTGATGCTCTGCCTGTCGCAAGATATACTGCTCAGTTTCACTGAATTGATTGTATC
>WJJM01000026.1 GCA_014729675.1 Candidatus Woesearchaeota archaeon
ATACATGGACAGATGAAGATGCAGTTCCTGAGTTTTCAACAGTAGGCCTTATACTTGCTGTGGCAATAGCAGGACTGGGAATAGCACTGATAGTAAAAAGAAAGAAGTGATTCTTTTTCTTTTTTTATTTTCTTTTTTTCACAATCTTTTTAAATCTATAAGCATTAATCTATGGTATGGATTACTGGAAATATCTTAAGATAGGTGCATTCACTTATTTCTTGTTTTTGTACGGCTGTTCTGGTCCTGAGAAGAAGTTTGAAAAAGCTGTCAGGAAAGCAGAGAAGATGGGAGCTAAGGAATATTCTGAGGGTTTTCATCTTACAGGCTATAAAGATGAAGATGGAAAAGAGTTCAGGAGCATGTCTTCCTTAGAGAAGTACTGTCTTGAGAATGATACAAATCTTATACAGGTTGAACTGGTAAAAGACGGAAAGCTTGTGACTGATGGCTATATCGTGCTGCTGGAAAATGAGCTTGGGACAGCAAAAAGCGGGACAAAGCTGAAAAAACGAGGAGATGTTTTCGGGGATTTCTATAAGGGAAAGAACGTTTCTATAGGGATATTCAGAAAAGGCGAGCCTTTGAAGCTTTATGAGAGAGAGTTTGAAAGACCTGCACCTTACAGGCTTGAGCATATAATTGAATGATCATTTCTTCAGGCTTATCTTGGCCAGGACATTGTTGTGCATCCTTCTTAAGAACTCTATCTTGTCTTCCATCTTGAGTATGTCTGTATAGCCCTGAAGTATCAGGTTGAATGCAAAAGGAGACGGCATCTGTGTTGTTGTCTCTTCTATCTTTATGTCCTTATTTTCTATGCCTTCAAGTATCTTCTTTGTATTGTCTATATCCATAAGGTCCTCAAGAACTTCTCTTCTTCCTTCTTTAAGTATGCTGAAGTTGGGGTCTATACGCTTTAATGCAGCCATGAGTATCATGCTGCCTACCTGCTGTCTTCCTACTCTTTTCTGTCTGCCTTTATAGTTTCTCAGTATCATCAATGACCTTGTGGCGCAGTGGCGAAACCTTCTTTTCATGACTTCTGTCTTCTCGATAGCAAATTCCATGACCTTTCTCAATTCGTCTGACTTTATCCTGTTGAATGCTTTCATTATGTCTATCTTTGCAGGAGTCCTTACTGTAAAGCCGTTGTCATTTATGCCTATCTCTACATCCTTATGGAATGTTCTTGAAGCTGAAAAAGCCACAGCTCTTGAAAGGCAGTCATTTACCCTTCTTCCGAATAATGTGTGGAATACAGTTACAGGGCCTCTTGCATCCTGTGTATGCTCTACTATTATCCTTGTGTTAGAAGGAATCTCTGAAAACTCGTACTGCTCTTTCATGTATTCATATACAGCATTTGCAGCGTTCTTGTCAACATAAAGATAGTCTAGTATGAACTCTATGACCTCTTTTTTGTTCCTTCCTACTGAGAATTTCTCGTTCATCAGTCGCCTGAAATTTCCTATCTGGTCTGCAAGGTCAAAGCTTAAAGGAAGCATCTCTGAGAACCATGAAGGTACTGTGGGAGGCCTTTGGGTGGATGCAGTGACCTGGGCAACCATTCCTCTTGAATATTTGAAAGTGTAAGTATCTCCTCCCAGCACAAAGACATCTCCCGGCTTAAGCTTCTCGACAAAACCTTCATCAAGATGGCCTATAGTCTGGGTGCCTATCTTCACTGTTATGAAAGACTCGTCAGGGATAGTCCCTATGTTTGTCATGTATATGACCCTGGCCATGCGCCCTTTCTTGCCTATCATACCTGTCTCTTCATCATACCATATCCTTGCATAGATATGCCTGTCTTCCAATGATATGAACTTTCCTGCAAGGTAGTCTATTATCTGCTGGAAGTCTTTTTTCTTCAGGTCTTTGTAGCAATAGCTTTGCTTTACAAGCCTGAACAGGTCTTTGATGTTTATCTTTCCTTCCAAAGCTATGCCTGCTATCTGCTGGGCAAGAACATCCAATGCTCCTGTCGGGATATGTATCTTGTCTATATCTTTCTCTATTGCTGACTTTAACAGCACAGAACATTCTATAAGATCATCCCTGTCAAGGACTATCAGTCTTCCTTTTGCTTTTTCATGAAGCTTGTGTCCTGACCTTCCTATCCTCTGCAATGCTCTTGCTACTGATTTTGGGGATGAAAGAAGTATCACTAAATCAATGTATCCTATGTCGATGCCAAGCTCTAAGCTTGTTGAGCAGACAACTGTCTTAAGATTTCCCTGCCTCAAGCTTTCCTCTACCCTGAACCTGTGCTCTTTGCTTAGAGAGCCGTGATGTGCTGCTATGCCTCTTGCAGATGATTTGAGATCATCTAATTCTCCTATGTCGGCTGTATATCTTTTAGGAAACTTGTTCTTTAGATGGTCTACAACCCTCTCGGTAGCTGCTCTTGTATTTGTGAATATTAGTGTTGATTTGTGTGATTGGATAAGTTTGTCTATCAGCTTATACATCGCTTCATGTGTTTCTTCAGGAGTGGTGTTTATCAGATCTTTTAGTGGAGACAATACTCTCAGGTCAAGGTCTTTGATAAACTGCACATCTATTATCTTGCACCTGTTGGGCTTCCCGTCCTTAAATCCTACGAGGAATTTTGCAATCTCTTCTATAGGCGCAACAGTAGCTGAAAGCCCTATCCTTGTCATATGGGAAGCCATCCTTGAAAGCCTTTCTATAGATAAAGAAAGATGGACCCCTCTTTTTGAATCTGCTAATGCATGAATCTCATCTATGATGCAGTACTGAACATCTCTTAAGTGTTCTATGAATTTTACAGACGATAAGACTATAGCCAATGATTCTGGAGTTGTTATCAGGATGTGAGGGGACTTTTTTGACATCTTCTGCTTTTCGTAAGGCGTAGTATCCCCTGTCCTTACAGCTACCCTTATCCCCAGGTCTTTTCCTGCAAGCTCCTCTATCTCCTTTAATGGTTCAACAAGATTCTTCTGTATGTCATTATTCAATGCTTTTAATGGAGACATATAGACTGCATATATCCTGTCTTCTAAGATACCTTTTTCAGCATTGTCAACAAGTTCGTTTAGGATCGCTAAGAATGAAGTTAGAGTTTTAGTCGCTCCTGTCGGTGCTGAAACTAAAATATTGCTTCTTGAATGTATCTCCATAACTCCATAGAGCTGCGGAAGGGAGAATTCCTTGAATCTCTTGAAGAACCATTTCTTTACAAGAGGATTGAGTACCTTAATCAGGTCTTTTTTCTTATGCGGTTCCTGCATGAATTCTATGTTTGGCATTTTTTTTAATTGGGATATCTTTTATCTTTTTCAATCTTGATCTATAGTCATCTTACGTTTGCCATGACGTACTTCCAAAACTATGCAGGCAAACATGTCCAAACCTTGGCTTGTATTTGTTTTTATGATTACTCTCAACATCCTTTGGGGTCTTGAAAATTGTGTAATCATTTTCAATATGATTTAGGATCTTGAAAAAATATTCTGATTTTTTTCAATATTGAAAATAATTAACAATGATTTTTCCTGAACATAGTAGATACTGCATGTTTAAAAAGATTAGGATTTAGTTTTCCTGAGTATTGCTTAGTGTGATGAGGTCAGGTATTGTCTTATTGTATAGTATCAATAGTCCGTCCAAAAGTTTGTCTCTGATCTCTTCAGTTATATCTGAGAATAAAGGTCCTCCAGGCTTATAAAGTTCATATTTCATCTGAACTATAGCATCCTTGTTGAAATCTGGATTTGAAGCATGAAAATTGTATAGAAAATTTTTAACTTCATCTTCTTTTTCTCCAAGTTCCTGTCGGCTTATCCAGCCATCTATCCTTTTGTATGGTGGAGCTTCTTTATCTGTCATTTTATATGGTTGAATTTTATTTTAAATGCTTTGCTTAGAAATTGATAGCTTTCTTAATAGAATAATATTTAGGTTTTTTATCTACTATTTCTATTATGTTGTTAGTACAATATTTTTTAGTATAATGTTCAGCAAAAACTTTGTCAAGAAGTGTTTCATCAAAAAAAGGCTTCCCCCCTCTGCAAAAGTTTTTTCTGGGAAGGCTGTATTTTCTGAAGCCTTTTTCTCCATCATAGGATTCTTTTGGAGAAATGGACATCTTAGTTTTCCTCCAGGAACCTGTTTATTGCTGTCTCAAAAAGATGCGACTTAGAATTGAATTCTTTAGTCCTTAATCTCTCAAAAACTTTCAATAATGTTTCCTGATCAATGCTAATAGATACTCTGTGTTTCATAGTATATATGATTATTACTCATTTATAAAGGTTAGGGAATTTTTAAAGAAAGATGCCTGCAGGGTAGTCGGAAACCAGTTCCCGGGACCCTTTGGCCCTGCACTTTGTTACGGGCCTGCAGGGTAGTCGGAAACCAGTTCCCGGGACCCTTTGGCCCTGCACTTTGTTACGGGCCTGCAGGGTAGTCGGAAACCAGTTCCCGGGACCCTTTGGCCCTGCAC
>WJJM01000027.1 GCA_014729675.1 Candidatus Woesearchaeota archaeon
GCATGGAATTCAGGATATAAAGGCTCTGGTGTGAAAGTAGCTGTTCTTGATACTGGAATAGATGACAATGAAGCATTTGAGGACAGGATAATCATGTCTGAAGATTTTGTAAATTCAGGATCTGTTTTGGATTATCAGGGACATGGAACCCATGTTGCAGGGATAGTGGCTGGAGATGGAAAATACAAGGGAGTTGCTCCTGATGCACATCTTATGAATGCAAAGGTTCTTGATGATTATGGGAGAGGAAGCACGTCTTCTATAATATCTGGGATAGAATGGGCTGTTGACAATGATGCTGATATAATCTCTTTGAGTTTAGGAGCTCCTGTTTCTGAAGATATTCCTCTTAATGATGCTTTGCAGGATGCTATGGATAACGGCGTTATAGCTGTAGTTGCATCTGGAAACTGCGGAAAAGGATGCAGCGGTTTTGAGGGTGTTACATCTCCAGGGAACTATGAAGATGTTATAACTGTAGGAGCTGTTGATGGTTCTATGGGTTATGCTGATTTTTCTTCTGGCCAGAATATTGGATTGTATATCAAACCTGATATTGTTGCTCCGGGTGTTGATATAATGTCTTATTATACTTCTGGATCATATAAATCTATGAGCGGAACATCTATGGCTACGCCGCATGTTGCAGGAGCTGCAGCTTTACTGCTTGAAAAGAATTCAAGCTTAAGCCATTATGAAATGAAAGCACTTCTTGAACAGCATGCTGTTGATCTTGGTGCTGCTGGGAAAGATGTTGAGTTTGGAGCAGGGTTTTTGGATGTTGAGAAGATGATTGATGTTGATGCTGATGAGGGTGAAGAAAAAGAAGAAGAGGAAGATGCAGATGCAGATGATGATATTTATTATGGTCCTATCAATGATTTTGTCTGTGAATCTGGGGCAATACAAACACAAGATTACAATCAATTAGATCTAAAAAGTTTATCTGTACAAAGCTCTGAAGGGTTTGTAAGATATTGTAAGATCTTTTATGAGATGGATTTGAATAAGTCATTTATTATAAATATAAAAAGCTTTGATAGGGTTGATCAGATTATAACTTATTTTAGCGACAAATACACTTCTGATTATTTTAATTCTCTAATCGATGAGATAGATGGACATTATATACTGGTTGAACAGAATAATATCATATGGGTAAATGATTATGAAATATATTCTTTAAGATTTAATCATGGAGATAATTATGATGATCTGTTGAATGATTATCTTACTAAGTTCCCTTCAGATATTAAGGCTGATCTTGATCAGACAATAATCAATCTTAAAGATATACAGATAGGTAAAGAATCTGAATTTGCAGTCGAAGAGTTGCAGATGATAAGGGAAGAGGAACAAAGATTAACTGAAGAACAGGGATTAGACTATTCTGATATGGAAAATTATGTTTCTCAGGGATCATGCAGTGATTGCGGAGCAGGATGGACTAACATATGCGATGAAGTGGAGTGTGAAGGTTTGGGAAATTGTTATTATAAGAGTTATTTGATCTGTGCAAATATTCCTTCTAATGGAGATTCAGATTATTGCTATTATAAAAAATCAGAGTTGAATGGCTGTGCTCATGGAGAGTATGATTGTGATTGGGATTCTGAATGCAGCGGATCTTTAGAATGTAGCGGAGTTATTGATGCAGGATGCTGTAGATCTGATGAAAAATGGAATACTGACTCCCATTCCTGTGATAAAGTTTGTGACAAAGGTTATTCAGGTGAATTAAAATGCGGGTTAAATGATGTTGTCAAGAAAGAATATATCTATGAAGATTGTTCTACCAATTGGGTGGTTTCAGAGGATTGTAACGATGATGATCATTATGGAGGGTGGACTGACAGTTATTGCGACGAGGATGATGTAAAAAGAAGAAAAACATATTATGATTATAGTTGTAGCGCAGGCAAGTGCATTTCTTCAACAAGTTATGAGTATGATACTGTTGAAACATGCAGCAATGGTTGTTCTGGCGGAAGATGTAGCGAATGCAATTCTGATTCTGATTGTCCTGATGAAGGATGGACTGGTTCGAAATATTGCTATGATGGAGATGTTTACCAAGATTATGAAGAAGGAGATTGTTCTGGAGGAGATTGCGGTTATGATACAGATAGCAGGAAAAAAGAGGATTGCTCTAATGGATGTGCTGGAGGAGTGTGTATTTCTGGACCTATTTGTGGGGATGATTCATGTGATGACGGAGAAGAATGTCCTGAAGATTGCCTTGAAATAAGTATATTAGATTATGACAGCAGTGTTTATGCTGGAGAAGAAGTAGTTATAAAATTGGGTGTAAGGAACATAGGGACTGTGGAGCAGACAGGGAATTTTGAAGTTGGGATAATCCCTTCTGATTTTTTTGCCCAGGAATATTCATCCATGGGCAGTTCAGAAAAAATAACAAGCTGCTGTCCTGAAAACAAATATTATTCTGCAAGAAAAATTACCAGAGGAGAAGGAGAAAATCAATATTCAGAATTTACATTAAGAGCACCTACAAAATCAGAATATGATCATTGCGATGATCAGGATCCTGCGAGCAGTGCATGGGGGGATTCTTTTATAGTTGTTGCAGGAGGATATGACGGATGCTATAAGGACGGGGGAGACGGTTATTATACATATATGGAAGAAAGCATAGATGTTAAGTATGATCTTTCTCTTGTTGATTATGAGCTCGAACAGTCTATTATAGGAAAAGGAGAGGAGTTTACATTAAGATATGAGATAGATAATGAGGGGAGCAGAAGAGATATAGGTCTTGGAGCTACTATAAGAGCAGAAGATGGAAAAGAGTATAATGATTATGACAATGATGATGTTGTTTCTGTCAGTTCTGGCAAGCATTGGTATTCAAGAGATTTTAGAATACCCTCTGATGCTGAATTTGGAGAATATGACGTTGCTTGGGGCCTTCATATGCCGGATTCCGATGAAAACTTTGCAATGTCTCTTGAATTTTCAGATCCTTTATTTTCTGAAGATGCACTTTCTGTTGCTGGCTGCGGTGATGGAGCATGTAATTATGGAGAGACCATCAATAGTTGTTTTGATGACTGCGGAGTATGCGAACATCCATTCGGAGGTTCTTCTGAATGTTCGTGTCCTCTCTTGGAATGTAATACAGGATATCATTGTGACCTGGATCTGGGCTATGGTACATGTGTAGAGGATTCATGTGAGACTCCGGATGGTTCATCATCTTCTTGTGACTGCGATTCAAATGACGATTGCGAAGAGTTTGATATGGTCTGTGATCTTCAGAATGGATGGGATGCTTGCATAGAAAAAAATGAGCCAGATGAATGTGAAGTTCTTGATGAATATTCATGTGGGAATGATGGTAATGTATATAGATGCGAAATCCAGAATGGAAGAAAGGTTTTAATGCTTGCTGATGTCTGCACATATAATGAGGTTTGCCCTGAAGATGTTTCTTATCATAAACAATGCAGAAACACTATAGATTATGATCTCAAACTAGAATATGCTTCTTCCGGAACTGTTGTAAACAAACAGCCAGGAGATATATTGTCTGTAGATGCAGGAGAATACAGTTCTGAACTTGAATATGACAGTTCTGCGTTTATATTGCAGGGCTGTGATTCAGGAACATGCGAGTTTGAAGTTGACAGCGACTCTGAAGGAAAATACTCTTTTAAGCTGGAAGATGATGTTGAAGTTGTGAATGTGATAGACGATCCTTACACTCTTTATATGACCCATGCTGAACAACTATACAGCAGATATGACGACAAGAGAGGAGTAGATGTTCTTCTCGCTAAGACATACGAGAAAGCTTCCCAGAAAAGAGGTATTGTTTATGATTTAAATGAATATCTTGGAGAAGACCATCCTTTTGATTATAGTTTTGGAAATTATGATGAAGAACAGATTCTAGATAGAAACAATGATTATCCTATGAAAGTTAGTAGGTTTATCAATGGCAAGTGTAACGATTGTAAAGAGACCATAATTGTAGGAGATGATTATGTTGTTCCTAGTTATGTTAGTGAAGCTATATTTGATGAAAATTGGTTTCCTGGATGGGATAATCTTAATGATTATAGTTTTTATTCAGACCATCCAATAGCTTCATCATATACAGGAAATAATGACTTAATGATAAGTGATTTAGAGATTATCTTTAGTCAAAAGGACTATGAAGGAGACAAACAGGTTGTTTTAATAATACCTTCAGACATAAATGAAATGAGGGGAGAAATTGATTTATTAAAAGAATCAATAGGATCAGAATTTATGACTGATGATATACATGAAATTTCTGCAGATGAATTGTATTTAGGCAATTATGGGCCCAAAGGGGCTACATTGATTATTGTGGGAACCCCCCAAACGAATAGGATTTTAAAAGAGTATTATCTTTCTTCACATAATAATGATCAGGATTTTTATATAGATAGAAACCAGTGGGACAAAGATGAATATGCTTTGATTGTTAATACTAAGAACCCTTTAGAGATTAAATATACAGGTCTTTTGATAAGTTCTCAACAATATAAAAACATTCATGGCGAGAGTATAAAATGGGCTCCGCTTATTGGAGGGGCAGTTTTGATTGCTGTTAGTCCATTTACTGGTCCTGCAGCTCCATTTGTTGCCGGAGCGGGAGTGATTCTTATGTCTGCAGATACAGTAGATTCCTGTCTAATAGAAAATCAAAATTTACAAAATCTTGATGAATGTGGTGCAGATGTTGTTTTAGAGATAGCAGGAGCAGGGATTGGCAAGTTGCTAGGTAAGATAGGAAGTAAATTTGCAGGTAATATATTTAAGAAATACGGCAAAGTTGGTGGAAAAAAAGTTTTCAAAAATCTGGATGAGCTTGCTAAGGTAGGAATAATAGGTAAGGAGTCTTCAGAGAAGTTACTTCGTGAATCAATAGAAGAAGGTTCTACTAAACTTAAGTATATTAGTGATGGTGCTGATTTTATAAAACAATTAGATGAATTAGATTCTGTTGCTAAAAATTTGAAGAGTTTGGATGATGTAAAAAGAGTGAGGTTTTTGGAAGGATTTGGGAAAACATCAAAAGAATATGGCTTGGAGCATACAGAAACTTCATTAAAGAAATCAATAAAATATGCTAAATTGTGGAAAGGAAATCCTTTTGATAATCCAAAATCCATGCATAACGTAATCGGAGTCTTTGACAGCCCTCATACAACTATCAAGTTTGAGATGGTGGATGAGACTATCGATAGTGCAGCAGTATTGAAGCAAGGAGTTAAGGAAGATTGGGGTTATAAGCATATTTTTGAATATGTGAGACCTGGTGCTACCACTACAAGAGCTCAACAAATTATGAAGAAATTTGATTTAAATAATAATAAAGAAGTTTTAGAAAAAATAGATGAAGCAATAAATAAAGGTAGCTACCAAGGACTTAGTGATAATGGTTTTCATAAATTAATATATGAGGAAGAAGGCGGTGCATTAACAGTTTTTATTAATAAAGAGGGAAGTATTCATACGATTATTCCTAAGGTGATATAATGAGAGAAAAGTTCAATGTATTAAAAGTTTATAGAGAGGGATTAGTAGAGTATGGGATTGTAATTAGTAAAGGTGACAATAAAATTGCGATTTCTGATGTTGCAATGTTAGAACATGAAAAAGATAGGAAAAAACATTTCACAGATTATATGAGTGGAGAAATCTATATAGATGTTACTAAGAGTACAGTTGTGAAAAAAACAAAAGATAAAAAAAGAAAGATTCATACTTTTAATAGAACAAAACCACCAATACCTGGACTAAAGTCCGTACAGGGTGAAATATTGCAGATTGATAAAAAAGATAAAAAAATTGTTTTAGATTGTGGGTTCATCTTCAATGTTGTATTAGGGAATGAACCTAAGAAATCATGGTGGAGGCGATTTTTTAAATCTTCTTATAAAAAAGGAGAATATCTATATCTCAAAAATTTTCTCAGCGAAATTAAAAATTTAAAAAAGGAAACTAAAGATCGACCTAAATTTATAAGAAATACAGGGGAGAATCCTCAACCTAATGGAAAGATTGTAAATTTTACTTATTGGGATTTAGTAAAAAGAAAAGATAAATCATGATTTTTTAAGATATGGTAATTAAATTGAGAAAAAAGATGTAATTGAAAGTGGTACCATGGGAGTAAATTAGTTGTGATAAAATGCAAAAGAAATATAAAGGAGATATATTGGAGATACAGACTAGCTGTTTGGATGAAGGAAATAAGAACCATATAATAACTGCTTATATGAAAGTTAAAATTAATGATGATAAATTATGGTGTTTTGTTCCGGACTGGAGAAATACTTTTCCTTATAGTCCCCCATCTGGTTATTCAAAGAAGTATGGATTAGGCGATGAGTTGATTGAGAATTTAGAAGGTAAAAAAATAAAGGCGAAATTTGGTTTTGTTGAAATTTTTGGTATTAGTAAGATTAATGAGAAAATCCCATCAGAATTATTAGAAGAATTGAAACCATATACTGATGAAATCTGGGAAGGAGGTGTTAAAATATGGGGATGATCTGTGACATTAAATTTTGGAATTTTCAAAAAGATAAGAATGAAAATATGTCTAAACTATTCAAAGCTTTATTTAAGGAAGGATACAGGTTTGCTAAAAATAATGAGACTGTAAAAAAGCTGCACTCTAATACTAAAAAAGAAAAAGGGCTGAATGAAAATGATTTTTTGAGAATTGTTAACGAAGAAGAACCATTCCTCCATATTGTAAAACCAAATATAAAAATTTGGTCTTTATATTTTTCTATCAACAAAGATTTTATTGAAATTTCTTTCCCCGATGCTTATTTGTCGGGACTTTCTGAAGAAACAGACAAACAGGAAGATAAGAATTTTCATCTCTGTTTATTTAAGTTAATTAGAATTATAATTTCTGAATTAAATCCAGATTCTATCACCAAAAATTTTAATTTCCTCGAACAAGAAGACGAAGATGGGAATATCCTTATAGATTGGGAAGAAGAAGCTAACAAAAGATTTAAACTTAGATTAGAAGAAGAATGAAAACTGAAAAAGTATTAAGCGGACTGTGTATTGTTTTAATGATATTATTAGTAGGCTGTAATTCTGGAGATCAGGATGTAGTGATTATAACTTCTTCGGATGCAAACCAAATAAGTTCAAGTGATTTTGCCTGTGATTTTGCCTTCAAACAAGGCTATGATACCGATCATCCAGTCTCTGCTCAATTAGATTATATCTCAGAAATAATTACAGATTCTCAGATGTGCGTGGTAGAGCAATATCTTACAAGCGAGGTAGACTGCAATGAATCTAAATTCAGCAAAGAATGTATCGAGCTAAAAGAATCGATGATGGATCAATTTGAAAACAAAAAACAGATGAGAGAATCTTTGGAAACGGCTGATGATCCAGATGCAATTGCGATCAAGGCATATGTTAGGGAAAATATTTTAGTATGTGAGGAGATAAGTAAATCCAGCGAATATGATGGAGAATATCAGGCCTGCATGTATAATTATTTGGTAAAAAATGAGATGGACGAGTTTGATTTTGAAAGTAAAGGTTTAAGCGAAATTCATTATGCTATTTTGCAAGACATGAGGAAGGCTGAAGAGGTTGAGTTGCCTAAACAGTCATGCAGGGATAAAACCTGTAGGATAAAGGATTCTCTGTATAGGAATGATATAGATAAATGTCTGAACAACATGGAATCCAAAGATTGTTATGGTTTTTTTGCTATCTGGAATAATGATCCTGATTACTGTGACATAGGCAATGACCAGTTTGAGAAAAATTATTGTATTATGATGTATGAAGATTTCCTTGAGGCAAAAGCCTATCAGAGAGTATGGTATGAAGAATATGTATTTGATAAATTGGGGGCGATGTCTGGATGAAAAACAAAATACTATATAGGATAGCACTGGTCTTTTTGTTTTTTTCAATAATAGTCCAGATATTAAGTGTGGAATCGAGGTTGTTGATTCTCTTTGATGCAGCTGTCTTTTTATTGGTTTTTGTCCCGTCATTTAAGACTGTTTGGTACAAGATTCTGGCTACTGTATATTTTGTTCTTGGTATCCTTGTTGAGGCTGTTTTTCTTAATGAAGGACTCACTAATATTGATGGTGCGGTTGTAAAGCTTGTATCTGGGATAATAATGATAGCAATAATATGGGTGGTGAAAAGTGCTGAATAAGATAGCATTTTTGGGGCTGTGCATTTTTTTACTAATCATACCTGTGTCTTTTGCAGTTTCAACTTCTTATGAAACATCATCTGTCTCACGGTTAGTAGGGAACGCTCCTGAGGATCTGATCAATCAGCTGGATACAGAAGAGCTGAACCTTAACCATGCATCATATTACGGGCAGGAGCCTTTTTGGAGCGCAGATTCTTTTGATGAGAATAAAAATGTAATAAAGTTGATGTTTGACCAATACAATATAGAGAACAACTGGGATTATGAAAGTATAGCTACAGAAGATTTCAGGTCTAACGAACTTATGATTATAGAAGGGCAGGAAGGTTATATCAAAAACAATAAACCAACAGCTAAACAAGGTTCAACTGAGATATCCCCTTCAGATACAAGAGCTTGGAGAGATGACTTTGCAGAGCATTATCCTCTGTTTATATTTGACAGTGATTATGCAGGATTAGCTATACCAAATAAACCTTCATTTGTAAATGAATTGACAAGGTATTCCCAGATTATAGCTCCTAATTTCCTTCATTCAAGGGAGTTTACAAGAGCAGTAATCTGCAATATAGGAGATAAGAAAACATTAGGCCATTCATTCAGAGAGGCAAGAAATAGATATTACAGCAATGTAGATCCAGACAGTGATGAGATGATAGGCATAACTTTGATGTCCTACCATCTATACGGCAATCCTTTAGCTATAACAACAACACCTAACCATGACAGATGGGATCTGGGAGATTATTGCGGATACCTGCTCGGAGAGAAAGAAGACAATCCTTTTAATACACAGGGATATGGTATTCAGGAGGTAAAAGATAATATCCATGAAAATCTTGATATCCATTATTCCTTAGAATCAGAAGAAGGCTATGATATCATAAATATCAATAGCGCAAAAAACAATCTTGCAGATTATGAATTAGTACACCCAGTTATAGTAAAACATCATGATCTTCCTTTAGATGCAATAATAACAAATATCTCTTATTCATTCTCAAATCCGGATATTTTGGATCTCAATATCCCTGAATATGAAGATGGTCTTGTCAACAGAAGCTGTTATTCAAATAGTTTTGAAGACTACCTGAAAAATACCGTATCTTACAAGGAAGACAAACAGACTATAAATATCTTCATCAATCCTTTAGAGATGTCAAACTGTCAAGATAATGAGTTTAAGCTTTATAAGGATGTTCAATATACAATAGATTACATATCTCCTTCACCTATATATTTTGACAATCTTGACTATCCTCGGAAGATACTTCCAGGAAATGATTTTAATCTTTCATTTGCGCTTAAATACGTAAAGAATGAGAATTTAGCTGGAGAGATCGAATTATTCGCAGACAAAGAACTGATATATCAGAAGGAGATAGATTCTAATGTCCCTTTTATGAACATTCTTCTTTCATCTTCAGAAAAAGAAAAGTTCACAAAATATAAACTTAGATATGTTGAATCTGGTGAAACACTGACTGAAACAGAGTTTGATATTGAAACAAGGATATTGGACTTCAGTTTGGATATTCCTGAGACAGTTAAAGAAAGCGCTGAAGTCGAGTTGAAGATAAGAAATAATAAGGATAAAAAAGTCAATATAACTGTGGAAGATAATCTTCTGTCAACTGAAAAGATACAAGGAGAGGTAAAAAAGCATACATTAGAACCCGGATTAAATAGTGTTTCTTATTTTTATGATGGCCTATTACAGTCAGAGAAGGCCTATAAATTAAGGTTTGATCTTGTTTACGAGAATGAACAGGAAGTTCTGAACGATCTCATAGTTACAAACCACAAGCCTATGCTCGATGCTATATCTGATATAACTGTTGAAGAAGGTGAAATTGTTTTTATAGAAGTATCTGCTTATGATCTAGAAGACGATGAGATTGAATATAGTATAGGTGATCAGAGATTTGATCAGGAAGATAATATATTTACCTGGCAAACCCAAGCAGGAGATACAGGAGAATATGAATTTGAGATAACAGTTTCAGATGGTTATGAGTCTGCTAGCCAGAAATTTAATGTCCTTGTTAATGATGTTAAGGAAGATGAAGAAGAAGATGAAGAAAAGTCTATATGCAGCAAAAACTCAGATTGCGGAAGTGATGAGTTTACAGGAGATCCTCTCTGCTCTTCAGGAAATGTTTATCAGGGTTATATAACTTATGAATGCGTAAATCCTGGAGAATCTTCTGCTGAATGCATGAACAACACAGAAAAAAAAATAAAATACATATGCGAAGATTCATGTTCAGAAGGAGAATGCGTTTCAATTGCCTGTTCATCTGATTCTGACTGCGGAACAGATAATTATCATAGCTCAAGCTTCTGCAAGGAGGATGATGTTTACAGGGAATATAGGGAATATTCCTGTTCGTCTCCAGGAACATCAGATTCAAGATGCTCTTACGAGGATAAAGACAAGCTGATAACAGGATGTTCTGA
>WJJM01000028.1 GCA_014729675.1 Candidatus Woesearchaeota archaeon
AGAAGGGTCAGTGTTATGTTTGGCTGTGATATCTGTTCTTTTGATGTTAAGATTTCAAGGTCTATTGTTTCACAGTCAGTTGCATTGAAATCGTCTTCTGCGCAGATCTCTATAGAGTAGTTTCCTGTTGTTGTAGGAGTGAAATTTATAAGTCCTGTCTGAGGGACTATATTGAAAAGTGTTGTATTGTCTATAAATGTTATGTTGTCTCCATCTATATCTGTTGCATTTATGTCTAAAGTGAAAGTTATGTTTATGTATGCTGTCTGGTCTCCGATAGGGTCTAAAGTTGGGGGATGGTTTATAGAAGAACAGTCTATCTGCTGGGTATAGTATCTGGGCTTAAGACTGTTTACGTACCAGCTTGGGATAAAGAATATAGTTGAGTTGCAGGAAGTTGATTCATCTATTGTGTAGCTTACTGACTCCCCAGTATTTAGCTGCTGATATGTTTCTGTATGTAAAGTACCTCCCAATAATCTGTCAAATGATATATCGTAAACAGGATATTTCTCATTGTTTGTTATCTTCAATATAGACTTGTTCTCTAACGTGGGGTGATCTGAGAAAGTGAATACAAATGGCTCTGAAGATCTTATCTCAAGGTTGCAGCTGCTAGGATCAGCTATGACCTGGTGATGGTCAAACTTGTATGTTAACTGATTGCATGTAACATTATAATAATCTCCTATGCTCTTGCCGGAAATTTCCTGACTCATCACACCTATCCTGAACCAATATCCAGACACTATTTCCTCCCAGTGGAATGTGCCGTTTATGCTGTTTGGATAATAGTCGACTTCGACCCGCCCATATGTCCTTACAGGATAATGTTCATATTGGCACGTTATGGTTGCGTCTTCAGCAGCTTCATCTGGCTGGAGGAAATGGCCTATGTTCCATACTCTTAATAGATTGAAGATGGTTGCAGTCTCTTCTGAGATATACAATTGGCTGTTTGATAGGTAATTTGCATCTCCATGACCATATTCTACTTTGCAGTCTGTTATCTTGTTGTCTGGTATGCAGACAAATGTAAATTCTTCTTCAAAACTGGAATTGCTCTTTAGCTCTGAACTATAGAGAGTAGATTCTGTGCATGAAGAAGGAGAATCCATCTTATAGTATCTTGTCTGGCCGGGAGGGATGTTGCATGATATTAATGTTGCATTTATCTGGATACAATCTGTAGAGTCTAATGTAAAGCTGGAAGGGATGCTTGCGTTTACCTGTACAGAATCGCTTTCAGTATTTGTTATATTTTGAGTATGTGATCTTGATTCTCCATCAGGGAAATTCATACGATCTGTAAAGTAATCTATAGAATATGCTGAAGGCAGGATAATGATAAGTATTGCTATGAATAAGAGAAACCTCATCTTTTTGCCTCCTCCTTGAGAATAAGGACCTTTACTTTTCTGTTTGCGTATTTTTTTGGAATGATAACTCTGGTTGAAGTGCTATAAGAATCTACTTTCTTGTCTATTACCTCTTCAACATCTTCTACTTCAACTTTCATTATACATTAATAATACATTTATTTGTATATTTTAATACATCAATAATGTATTATAGTATATAAATGTTACTATTTTTTATTGTACTGTGTTTGATATGGATTATTTTATGATGCTGTCATCTCTAGTAAAAGAATTTCCTTGTGATGGTGATTGTCAATTAAAGTTTTTTATGAGAATAATCTAACAATCCTAATCTCGGGCCAGCTGAGTTGCATTGTGATAATTAGTTAACAATAATTGTCTTTAGATCAACAAGTTGCCCTGCAATTATTATTCAAAAATAATAATTTAACAATAATTATCTCTAGGTCAACAGAGTTGCCCTGCAATCAGGATTTTCAATCCTAATTTCTAAGTCAGGAAAACCTGCCTTGCAATAATTATTTATAACGCTCGCTTTGCTCGCTACTATACCCAAAGAAGATTGCCTATCGGCAGTTAGCTCCTCTCCTTTTGGTGCAGAACTATCTTTCTTTTTCCCACCCAGGTTTTAGTGCTCTGTGATTCACTAAGATTGGATTTAGTGTAACTTCATTGAGTTCTAAGTTGACTTAGCTGGGAGATCAGTAGATTAGAATTGGAGCCAAAACTCAGCTTAGCTGCGGAGAGGGGCTGTGCACGAACAGCGAAGCTGTGAGTGCCATCAATATGATTGAAAAGTTTAATCTTACTTTTTATCAAAATTGAATATAATCTGAAACTTTCAATCATATATATTAAAGTCTGACTTAAAAATAGTATTAAAAATTTTAAGCTTGAAAATGAATATTTGCCATAAATTAGATTTAATTGTATTTTATTTAAGAAATATCTTCTAATAAAAACATCTGCAAGGGGTGGAATTTTATTTATAAAAAAATATCAACCTAGTTAATATGTCTTATCGTATTTATAAAAATATCAATCCTAAACTCTAGGTTTTGAGAAAAGGTAGAAAAGTACAACTGCCACTATCATCATGCCTAATCCAAGCATAATGACCCATGCAAAATCTCCTGATGCCTGCTGTGCCTGCTCAGAAGCATTGTTCTGTTTCTCTACAAGCTCCATCGCAGCCTGGTTAAGCCTGTCATTTGCCTTCTGAAGTTTTTGTGCGGCTGAGGAAATGTCTCCATTGTTAATGTCTGATTTTGCAGACTGCTGAAGGCCGAAAGCGTCTGTAACCAAGAATACAAGCTCTTCGTCAAATTCCTGCAGCCTTGCTATTGCGTCAAGTATCTCCTCTGTGTTTACTGTAACTTCTGTGCTCTGGTTCTGGATAGCTTCGTAGAGGTCCCATGCTGTAACATTTCCCCATCTTGTCCCGTTTATATATCTGACTGTGCCAAGAACCTCATTCAGAGTAGAGTTCATCTCTATTACATTATTATCTATCCTGCTGATAGCATCACATATAGATTCATTTGTAGGATCTATGGTCAGGCTTGAACAATTGATGCTTACAGTAAGATTATCCAAATCTACAGAGATATTATTGATAGTGTTATAAGTTGTATTGAACTCCTGGATTATTGTCTGGTTAAGGATATATAATGTATTATTTATGGAATTGACAGTATTGTTTATGTTTGTTATATCTGTATAAAGATTAGTTACAGAATCATTTATGCTGAGTGTTATATCGCACAAGCTGCTGTCATCTGTTCCATTGCAGTTAAGCTGGTCAAGTATAGATTGTGTATCTGAATAGATAAGCTGTGAATAATCCCGTACATCATTCAATGTTGAATTCATAACCTGTATAGTGTTCCACATGTTATTGTTTGTCTCGTTTATAGCATATATTATCTCGCACATCTTGTTTGTTGAAGCGCCTGAAGTGCAGTTGAACTGGTCAAGAAGCTGAGAAAGGTCGCATACTCCAGCATTGCATGTTACATTTTGTGTTAAAGACCTATTGTTATAATACCATACCTCATATCCAAAATCTATAGGCACGCACCAGTCCCACTCTACAAGTCCTTCTTTTGTCTCTGAAGTCCATGAAGAACCGTCGTCAGTTGAGTTGTATGTATAATTAAGATCTGCTGTAGGATCAAGAGCGATCTTCCATCCGTCTCCTGTTCCTGCGCAGTTCTCGCATTCAAAGAGCATAGAAATATTGTCTGAAAATATCTCTTTTCCAAGTATGTCTGTGCATTCCCATTTGAACCTGTCTGCTGCAAATATTCCGCTGTTAAGGTCATGAGCATCTACAAGTGTGCAGCCTGCTTCTGTTTCAGGATTTCCAGAGCCGTCATAATCATTGCAGATGAAAACCTGCAATACGTCGTTTCCAGCAGATGTTCCTGATACAGGCGCTATCCTGTAGCATGACCTGAATATATCTACTGTTCCCTGATACAATGAAGGGAAGTCGACCCTAAGCCATCTGCTTCCATATACCTGATATGAATCTGAGTCTGCAAGAGAATCATTGTAATGCTCTGTCTGATTCCATCTGCATGCAACTCCTCCGCCTGCTCCCCCAAAACCTCCTGTGAAAGTCATGTTGTATGATGCAACAGGAGGATAATAAGTCAGGTTTCTGCTGTAGAATGTCCATACCTTGTAAGGGATGTTTTCTATAGAGCTGTTTATGGCTAATGAAAGGTTGTATATGTCATCTACAGTATTGTTTATTATATTTACAGTTGAATATACATTGTTTACTGTACTGTTAAGGCTTGTCAATAGATCAATAACATCGACTACCTGGACAGAAGTGCCCATATTTACAGAGATATTTGAGGGGTTAGCAAGATATTGTGTATATTCCTGAGGGTTGTATGCATTTGATTCCCAGCATGTAGTATATCTTACCTTTACGCCTTGTGTGAGGTCTACTGTATTTATGCCTGGTGCACTTGAGGTATCAAACCTGGCTACAAGATCTATTGTCTCTGACTGGCCTGCCTGAAGCTCTGTAAGCTCAAGCCTGTATGTGTCCTGGGCTGTTCCCCAAAGCTCTCCTCTTGTACCTATAAATGCAGCATATGAAGGAGCATCTATCTCTATGATCACATTATCAGCAGAATAAACTTCATTGTTTGTTACAGTGTAAGATATTATAACTTCCTGCGTTCCATTTCCTATTGCTGCTGTCGATGTTGAAGCAGATATGGAGAATGGTTCTCTGTCTCTTATCTCAAGATCAAAAGAATCCTCGTCTACAGTTATGTTTCCATGTGCTTCAGGAAGAGTATACTGAAGGCCTGTACAGTTGACGCTTACATTGCTGCCTATGCTGTATTCTCCTGAATCAAAGTTCATTCCAAGATATCCCATCCTTTCCCATGAGCCCTCTATATTGCTTATAGCATAATCTGCTGACCAGATGCTTCCTGTCCTCTGGATGTTGGTTACAAGATGAGACCTTACTACTGTATTGTTCGGATAAGTGCATGTGAAGATAACATCTTCTGCATCTGCGTCTGCAAGGCTGAAGTACTGCTTTATGTTCAATACCTTATGAAGGAAATTGAGCTCAAACATTGTTGAGTTTGGCAGATAAGCGCATCCTGTTCCTGTATGCCCTGAACCTGCTGTTCCAGAACCAAAGCTGTCAAAGAAATAATTTCCACGCCCTCTTCCATATTCGACCAAGGTGTGGAATATCTCTTCATCTTTTATCCTCAGGAAACTGACACTGTTTCCAGTGTAGGTATTATTTGTTGAAGGTGAAAAGGTTGAAAGTGTATATTCTGAATTTGCAGTTGTTGAATCAAGAGTATAGGATTTTGTCTGGCCTGGAGCCAGGTCACAGGTTATTGTTCCTGCTGCATGGGTGCATGTTCCTGAATTATATATAAATCCCAACTGGACAGGGATAGTAACCTGGGTGTCTAATGCACCGTTATTTGTAACTGTGACTGTATGTGATTCTGCATCCCAATAGTTAAGCTTGTCTGAAAACTGGACTATCTCTCCAGCTGCAAGAGCAGTAGAACTGAAAACAATCAAGAATATCGCTAATAATAAAATTTTCTTCATCAACACACACCTTTTTTATTTTAAAAGTCTTTGGTTATTTATAAACTTTTCTTTTTTAAGTATTTTTCAGTTCTTCAAATTCCCTTTCTATCTCGCTTTCGAGGGAGTTTTCGGTCTTGTCTTTTTTCTTATTTTTTTGTTTAGGGATCTGCCTGCCTTTTTTTTGTCTGATATTCTGTTTGTTTTTTTTGTTTTTTTTGTTTTTTGATGGTCTTAGTATTTTATCTGTTGTCTTTTTTTCTTTTGATATGTTGTCTGCTTTTTCATGCTCTTCGGGAATCTTTGGATCTGGATGTATCTTTATCAAAGGCTCTTGTATACTCTCTTCTTTTTCAGGCTTAAGCCTTTCTTTTATCTTTTCAAGTATTATCTGATATCGTCTTTTGTCTGATCTCAATGGCTTTGTTCCTTTCTTCCTGAACCTGTCCAGTAGAAGCTGATAACGTCTTTTCTCCTGGATATGGACGGGCCTTGATATCTGAAGTGTTTTTCTCTGATATGGCATATTGTTTGTCAGTTTCACAAGGACAAGAACATTGACTATCAATATAGAGAGGATCATAAGTAATATAATGAATAGTATAGCTCTCCAGTCTTTTGCTTTTTCTGTTATTGTGCCTATTATAGAACTACTTTGTGGAGTATACTGAAGATCCTCTGAAACAGAGAGTCCTGTTATCTTGTATCCTAATTTTTGGTCAAGCTCCTGCTGTATCTGATCAAACTCTTTTTTCGCTTCCTGGCCAGTCATATCCCCTTGCTCAAGATGTGTTATGACTTTTGACATGCTGTTTACAGAATCTGTTATAAGGAAAACTTCCTCTTCTGTAAATTCCTGGAGATATTCCATGTCGGTCAAAAGCTGCAGCAGATACTGCCTTGACTCCTTTATCAGGCTGATGAGCTCTGAGTTTGATGCTGAGATATTATCTAATGTCTGCTGCCATCCTACCAAGACTATAATCTCCCTTGCTGTCCTTTGCTGGCCAAGATAAGTTGCTGACCAATCAAGATAATGGACTCCTGTTTCATTGAAAGCGCCTTCAACATATATAAGGCCATCATCCAGCTGAAGGCCGTTTGATGTTGTGTATGTCTGGGTTGTGCCGTTTATCTGCTTGATAACAAGAGATGCATTTGTGATAAGACTTGAGTCTACAGCTATGCCATTGTATTTTATCTCTGCTGCAAGCCTTGCAGTCTCATTTATATTTATGAGGTCAGGGGAAACCCCTAATATGGTCAGGCCTGAAACCTTCTCTCCCAGGGTAAAAGAATCAGATGCCTCTTTTATGAAAGGCATGGTCTGGTTAGTAAGCATAGTGACTGAAGCTATATATGTTCCTGAACTGTTCCTGCCTGTATAGAACTCATAATACCAAAGGCCGTCATCAAGGTAAGTCATAGGTGCATCTTCGACTATGATATATTCTGTATTGTCCTCAATCCTGTATATTGTTGCATTTACCTCTAGTATGTCTGAAGGTGCTGCAGCAAGGCCTGTGAAAAGATTTGAGATATCTGCTGATACAAGGACCTTTTCATCCTGTGATGCGACTTCAGGAGTTGTAGATACCTGCAATCCGCAGCAGCAGGCTGTTATGTTTCCAGGCAAAGGCTCGAGATTGCAATATCGGTCACAGCCATCTCCATCCTGATTGTTTCCGTCATCGCATTCTTCAGATTTTCCATAGCCGTTAGGATCCTGGATTATGCTGTCTCCGCAATAGGTCAATGTACAGTTGTCATAGCATCCATCTGTATCATCTCCGTTAGCGCCGTCATCGCATTCTTCTCCTGATTCTGTAATGTTGTTTCCACAGAGAGGTTCCTGCTCAAGAACATTAAAACCTATGCAGTAGTATGTTGAGTTTTCTTCAGGATCTATTATCTTGTCATAATTGTCATAATTTGCAACGTCCTTATGGCAGTAAAATTCAGCGCTTACATCGTTTCCTCCCACTCCTGTAAAGTTTATATAGCTCGGTTTCCAGACTTCTCTCAGCCAGATAGAGCTTATGTTTGAGATCGTTGTGCTGACAATGCCATTGATGTCAGTAGGACCAAATGTTGTCCATGAAGAGGCTTCTCCTGTATTGTCTCCAGGATTTGAAGCTGACTGAGGCGCATACTGGAAATCCCATCCCTGTTCAAAATCGCATCCAGGGTGTGAATCAACATAATCCTCTGCTGTTGTCGAGCTGATATCAGGACCTCCATCTCCCCAGTTTGGAAGGTCTGACTCTTCTTCGCAGACGATCTTATGGGAGAGGATAGTAAATCCTTCAGGAGTACAATATCCCTGGCTGTTGTTATGGAACCAGTCGATTTTACTGCTGCCGTATCTGCAAGGATCTGCTGTCTCGCAATCAAGACTTTCAAGGATATCTCCGCAAAAAAGGTCTATCTGATAGTTGCAGTCCGGGAGATTGACTGAAAGATTAAGTGTGCTGCCTGAATCCACAACACCTTTTTCTGAATCAAAAAGTTCCTGATTATCTATTATCTCATCTAATTTTTTATATACTGCCAGACCAACATCATAATCATGGGTTGCATCGTTTGTCAGATAAGCGTTTCCTCCTGAGATAGAGCCAGTCAACAATCCTGCATCTTTTGCCTGTATGCATGTTAGATTCTTAAAATAACAATTCTCATCGCATACTGGTGTATTTGGAGGTTCGCATTCTTCTGAAGGCTGGTTGATTATTCCGTCTCCGCAGTAAGGTTCTGGCTCTTGTTCACAATCACAGATTATAGAAAAGCAGTCTATCTGTGCAGATTCCTGATAAGTTGCTGCTTTTGCCTGCAGGGTTATAGGATATGAAATATCCTGGTCTAAAGTGAAGCTGAAGATATCATAACCTCCATCCCGTACTCCTTCTCCAAGAGTTTCATACTTTATGGAGTAAAATGGGTTGTTTGTAGGGTTCTCAACCTCATAATTATTGAATTCTCCTGAGTACACTGAACCGTCAGAAGGCCATGAAGGGATTGTTCCTGGTGGGAGACTTATAGCTACATAGCTTAATCCCCTGTTATAGTTGTTTGTAATCTTAAAAGAGTATGTATATGTGCCGTCGCAATTATCTACCTTGGATATTCCACTGAATACAAAATTTCCGCTTGTGGCACTGGTGCAGGAATCGTCATATATGCAGTCTTCTTCAAGAAGACAGACAGCTGAGCATCCATCTCCATCTTGGTTGTTGTTGTCATCGCATTCTTCTCCTTCTTCCATCAGACCATTGCCGCAAGATGATGATTGGAGCTTATGGAAATTGAGCTTGTCTATCCTGCAGTATGTAGAGGTATCAGGACTAAGACATTTTACCTTGATCTCATCTCCAGGGCCTAATTGTATGTTCTGGAACTTATATTCTTCCCATTCCTGAGAATCTGAAGTCTCTTCAAATATTTCTATAAGGTCGTTATTTATGTAAAGCTTGTATGTATCATCTCCATCATTTTCAGGGCAGTGGACAAGGCCTATGTCATATTCTCCAGGGTCAAGATCAAAATCATAGATAAGATAAGCATTATGGCAATAGCTGCTGCAAGTGTCTTTTATGCAAAGGCCATCTGAAGGGTCTGAACATATGCATGAAGTAGATGAAGAATAACCTCCGAACAAAGAGAGGGATTCTGCTTCAAGCTCTGTAGAGGAATCATAGACTGTAAAACCTGTTATAGAAGCATTTCCTATCAATATAAAAGAGCATAAGAGAAGCAAAGCTGCCAGGATCATAATCCTTTTTTTGACCTTTTTTATCTTTTGTGTCTTGTTCATCTCTTCATCTCCTTTATGACTATCTCGCCTTTTTCATTCATGGTTATAAGAAGTTCAGTACCTTGTTTCCATTTCTTGGACTTGACAATATCTTTAGGAAGAGTTAATTTGAATTGTCCTTTATTGTTCTGAAGTTTCATATTAGTACTAATTTATACTTTTATTTATACTATATTAGTACTAATGGTATATAAATGTTTGGGATTTAGATTTGAATCTTAGAAGTTTTTCCATAAGATAATCTAATGTTGGTCTTTAAGTCAGCAAAACCTGCCTTGCAATTATTATTTAATAATATTCATAACACTCGCTTTGCTCACTACTATACCCAAAGAAGACTGCCTATCGGCAGTTAGCTCCTCCCCTTTTGGTGCAGAATTATCTTTCTTTTTCCCACCCAAGATTTAGTGCTCTGTGCTTCACTAAGATAGGATTTAATGCAAGGTCATTAAGTTCTAAGTGGGCTTAGTTGAGAGAACGGTTGATTTATCAGCTAAGCTAGAACTCATCTTAAGCTGCACTGAGACTTTGCACGAACAGCGAAGCTGTGAGTGCCACAGATAGAATTGAAAGTTTTAATTCTGCTTTTTATCAAAAAATAGAATGTGGCATGGATAGGATTAAATCTCAATTTACTTTTTAGAAATATTAAAACATTCTAATCGCAAGGCAGGCTTTAATTTGTAGGCTAAAACATGACTTAGAAATAAGGTTTGGATTAAAGACATTAACTTATAACATCTTATCAACAATCTTTATAAACACATGTTTCCTTTTCTGCAGTATGGGGAAGAAAGAATTTTTTCAGGAGCTTATTGAAGAGCTTAAGAAAAGGAAGATAGATAAGGATGAGATGGCTAAGCTAAAGGTTAAGCTGTGCAAGAAGCATGATGTAAAGAATATTCCTACCGATATAGAGGTAATGCTGAATGCCTCTCCTTCAGATATAGATAAGATGGGGCTGATGTCAAAGCCCACTAGGACTATAAGCGGAGTTTCTGTGATAGCTGTCATGAGCAGGCCTCAGGAGTGTCCTCATGCAAAAGAAGAGGGGCCCTGCATAATGTGCCCTGGAGGCCCTTCAAGCATCCACGGAGATATGCCTCAGAGTTATACTGGGAAGGAGCCTGCAACAAGGAGGGGGCTGCGCAACAAGTTTGACGCTTATTTTCAGGTTATGAACCGGCTTGAGCATTATATAGTGCAGGGGCATATGCCTGACAAGGTTGAACTTATAATCATGGGAGGAACTTTTCCAAGCTTTTCTAAAAAATATCAGGAAGAGTTTGTGATATATGCTTTCAAGGCATTGAATGATTTTTCATCTATGTTTTTTTCTGACGGAAAGTTTGACCTGCTGAAATTCAGAAAATATTACTGCCTGCCAGGAAAAGTTGATGACAAGGAAAGAGAGAAAAAAGTATTTAAGAATTTTAAGGCAAGCAGAGGGAAAAGCACTCTTAAGAAAGAGCATGAGCGGAATGAAAGGTCTTCTATCAAATGCGTCGGACTGACTATAGAGACAAGGCCAGACTATGGGATGAAAGAGCATGGTGATGGGCTGCTCAGGCTTGGATGCACAAGAGTGGAGATCGGAGTTCAGTCAGTTTATGACAAGGCTCTTAAGAAGATAAAAAGAGGGCATGATATTAAAGACAGCATCAAAAGCATCAGAGAGTTGAAGGATCTTGGATTTAAGATAAATGCTCATTATATGCTCGGACTGCCAGGTACAACTGAAGAGGGGGATAAAGACGGGCTTAAAAGGCTTTTTTCTGATCCTGATTTCAGGCCAGATATGCTTAAGATATATCCGTGCATGGTTGTCAAAGGGACAGGGCTTTATGATCTTTGGAAAAAAGGAAAATATGATGCTATGGCAACTGAGAAAGCTGCTTCTATCATTGCTGAGTTCAAGAAAGATGTCCCTTCATGGGTAAGGATCATGAGAGTTCAGAGAGATATCCCTACATATATGACTGAAGCAGGGGTTGACAGGACAAACCTCAGGCAGTATGTTATGGAGCATATGAAAGAGAAAGGATGGAAATGCAATTGCATAAGATGCAGGGAAATTGGAAGAGCTGTTAAAAAGCTTGGAAAGGTAAAGATAGGATGGAAGCATTACAAGGCTTCAAAAGAGCATGAGTTCTTTATCTCAGCTGAGGACAAGGATCATCTCTATGGGTTCTGCAGGATGAGATTCCCTTCTGAAAATCTCAGGAAAGAGATAAGCGAAGATAGTGTGCTGATAAGAGAATTGCATGTATATGGGCCTGCTGTCCAGATCGGGAAAACCGGAGCAGTGCAGCATAAAGGCATAGGAAAGAGGTTGTTGGAAAAGGCTGAAGAGATAGCAAAGACATATTACAAGAAGAAGGTTGTTGTTATCTCTGGAGTAGGAGTGAGGGGCTATTACAGAAAGATAGGGTACAGGAAAGAAGGGCCTTATATGGTGAAAAAGCTATGAATCTTATTGAGAAGATAAAGGAGAAGAGGGAGCTTTCTTATGTTGATGATGCTCTTGTCAGGGAATATATTGAAGAATATTTCAAGAGAAATCCTGGTGAGAAGGAGAAGGTTGAGGCTGGTGAGAAGAAGGCTGTGAAAAAAATCCTGAAAAGCGTGAGGAACTCTCTAAGGCTCGTGTATGGGAGCTTTCTGTCCAGAGATTACCTAAAGATGGATGAGAAGCTTGATGAGCTGAAGAAAAAGATCGACACAGGAAATACAGAAGATGCTCTTGAGATGCATAAAGAGATATTGAGACTGCATGCCTCTACAAGGGAAAGGCTTTCTTTTTACAAAGATTTTTTTGAGGAAATATTTGCTTTGACTGGAAAGCCTTCTTCTATATTGGATATAGGAGCAGGGCTGAATCCTGTTGCTTATCCTTTTATGGGGCTTTCTGATGTGGAGTATAATGCTTATGAGCTGAATTCAAAGGATGCTGCTTTCATACAAAAGTATTTTGATATTATGAAAATAGATGGAAAAGCTGAGAAGATGGATATAACTAAAGATGTCCCTTCTGTAAGAGCAGATGTCTGTTTTGCATTGAAATTGGTTGATATAGTTGATAATAAGACTGTTGAGAGGGTAGTTAGAGGACTTGATGTTAAGTTTATAGCTGCGAGCTTTCCTACAAAGACTGTAAGTTTGCGCAGGATGAATGTTGTCAGAAGAGGAGGATTCCAGAGGATGCTGGCAAGGCAGGGGTTGAGTTATGAGAAGATTGAGTTTGAGAATGAACTTGTGTATGTTATAAAGAAGTGATGTCTATCTTTTCTCTGTTTATATCATAGAATGCTTCTATGAAAAAATAAAGATCTTTCTTAAGGCCTTTCTCTGAAAACTTCCACATCTTTTCTGAGCCAACTTTTCTTGTAGTGACTATAAATGCAGATTCTTTTCCTACTATCTCCTCCGCAGAAGGAGATATGTGGGCATCTGCTGTCTCTCTTCTTGAATTGTTCAGATATTTTCTGAATTCCATTGTATTGTTGTCTGACAGGGTAAAGCTGAGGTAAGTAGATGGGATGAATCCAAATAGATATTCTTTTCCTATAGAGTAATCTTCAAGCCTGGCCTTCAATTCTACATCTTTCAACATGACTGAACTGTCTTTCTCTGAAAGCCTGTCAAGATATTCATCAAGAGAATATTGGGGCATGAATATCTCCTCCATCCTGCTGATCGAATTATCGTTCATGAGTTCTTCATCAAGAGGGCAACCTTTGAACCTTTCCTTAAGATGCTCCATAAAAGAATCATAAAGTTTTTTGTAGGTTAAGGCTGTGTGTTCATTAAAGCCATTGTTTATCTCTTCTTTTAGCCTGTCTACCTCATAGATTATGTGATCAGGGCTTTTTTTTGCCAAAACAGGATAATCTATAAGAATATACTCCATCCTTTGCTGTATTCTCTCTAATTGTTTTGTGTCTGTCTGTTCCATCTTCTATAAAGAAAAAGCCCTTTTGAGGCCTGTTTTTACCTCTTTTTTTGGGGAAAGTATATAGCACTATATAAATTTTTTTGAAAAAGTTAATATATTGGCTGTTATTTATCGGGATTATGTACGGAAAAGAGGTTGTACAGAAGCTTGAACAGGAAGTCCGGAAGAAAGGGACTAAGTTTGCCTATATAGAGGTAGGAGAGCTATCTGGCATGGATGTAAAGGAGCTGGATATACTTTTAAAGGATAATGTTGAATGGGAGTTTGCTCTTGTCAGCAAAGAAGCTGAAGTGAAATGCAAATGCGGTTTTGAAGGCAGGCCAAAGATACTTGAAAGAAGGCCTGAAGGAGTTCTTTTTGAGTGCCCTGAATGCGGAAACCTTCCTGAAGTTGTAAAAGGGAAGAATGTAATATTAAGATAGTTATTTTACAAGATTTATCGGCTTTTTCTTATTGAATGCTTTTATGTTTTCTATTGTTGTGTCTAAGATTCTTAGTAATGCTTCTTTGCTGTTGAAGGCATTATGGGGAGTTATATAGACATTTGGCTTTTTTAATAGTATATGGTCTGTAAGGATTGTCTTTAGATCACATGTTTTCTTGAATTCAGAGTGGAGTAGCTCTTTTTCTTCTTTGACAAAGCATTCTCCCTCTAGTACGTCCAGGCCTGCTGCCCTTAATGTCTTGTTGTTCAATGCTTTGATAAGGGCTTTTGTATCTATAAGTCCGCCTCTTGCTGTGTTTATCATTATAGCTCCTTTTTTTATCTTTAATATGTTTTTATTATCTATCATGTGGTGTGTGTGAGGATTGTGAGGGGCATGCAGAGAGATTATGTCTGAATTTTTCAGAAGATTGTCCAGAGTGACATATTTGAATCCTATCTCTTTTGCAAGCTTAAAATTTTGATTCGGGTCTGAAACTATGACTTTCATCTCAAAGCCTTTTGCTATCCTTGCTACGTGCTGGCCTATGTTTCCGCAGCCTATGATTCCTAAAGTCTTGTTTTTTAGGTCAAAGCCGGTGAGGCCTTCAGGGCTGAAGTTTTCATCTCTTGTTCTTTTGAAGGATTCGCAGAGTTTTCTTGAGATATTTAGGATCAATGCAAAAGTGTGCTCTGCTACAGTGTTTTCTCCATAAGAAGGAATATTGCTTACTTTTATGCCTCTTTTTTTGCATTCTTTGATGTCAATATGGTCAAAGCCTGTAGATCTCGTGACTATGAATTTTAGCTTTGGAAGATCTTCTAATATTTTCTTGTCTATCTTTGAATATATGAAGATCGAGATTATCTCTGCGTCTTTTGCTTTCTTAAGGTTATTTTTTGTAAGTTTAGATCTGGAGAAGGATAATTTTTTGGACATTAAGTTATCTTTTAGATATTTCTTTTCCCAGGCTTTTATCTCAAAGAAAACTGTTTTCATGGTTCCTCTTTTTGATGAATATAGAGAGAGGTTGTATATAAATGTTGTTGATTAGTGTTTTTGAGTGGCTGATACTGGTAGGGATTTCTTTGGTTTTTAGGTGAGATAGGGAAATGAAGGTTTGAAAGTTTTCGGATTTTTCCTTTTGAAAAAGAATGGAAAAATGTTAGAAAAGAGAGAGTAATGAAAAGA
>WJJM01000029.1 GCA_014729675.1 Candidatus Woesearchaeota archaeon
ACAGTCTCACTCCGCAGCTAAGCTGAGTTCTGGCTTTGATTCTAATCAACTAAGCAGCCAGATAAGCTAACTTAGTTCTCAGCTTAAATCCTATCTTAGTGAAGCATAGAGCACTAAAACCTGGGTGGGAAAAAGAAAGATGGTTCTGCACCAAAAGGGGAGGAGCTAACTGCAGATAGGCAGTCTTTTTTGGGTATAGCAGCGAGCAAAGCGAGCGTTATAAGAAAAAGATTGAATAATCTTATTCGCAAGGCAGTTTTTCCTGACTTAGAAATTATTATTAGATAATAATTGCAAGGCAGCTTTGTTTAATTAGAGATGGTTATTAAGTATCAATTAAAGGACAATTTTAATTGACCTAAAGACATCATCATCAAATAATAACCACAGGCAGGTTCTTTTGGCTTAGAGACAAAGATTAAATTCCATCTTTAATAAGAACTATTGACCAAACCTAAGATAAATCTTACCCATCAAATAAGAAAGATTTTTAAATAACCTCAGCTAGAATATCATATCATGAAAAAAAGAGATAATAATCAGTTTATAACTCCGCCTTCTTCATTAAAAAGGGTATTGGCCTATGTTATAGATTTTCTGATACTCAATTTTATAATACTTCTTCCATTAGACATGCTGATAAAAGCAGATTCAATAGAGGAGATTGCCAGGATTGCAAGCAC
Source organism: Candidatus Woesearchaeota archaeon (assembly GCA_014729675.1). GTDB lineage: Archaea > Nanobdellota > Nanobdellia > Woesearchaeales > WJKL01 > WJJM01. The sequence goes on from WJJM01000029.1 coordinate 684, forward strand.
ATCTTCAGAATCTATAAGCCTTATTCTGATATCGATAACTGCCAGCATAATCACTGTTCTATATTTTACTTATTTTGAATACAAACTCCAGCAGACTCCTGGAAAGATATTGACAAGGCAGTTTCTCTCAGAGCCAAAACCCTTTTCTAAGATCTTTTTTTCAAACCTTTCTATGTTGATACTCTTTTTGTTCATCTTTGACCTTGCATACATGATCGTATCTCCTACCCAGCAGAGATTCATGGAAAAGATTACAAATATACAGGTGGTGGAGTCACATGAAGCCTAAAAATAGTACATGGGGCAACGTAATCAAGATAATCCTATTATTCTTTCTATTAAGCCTTATAGCTTCATTTGTGATATCTTTTTTCACCTCATCAGAGCCAAGAGGGAATGTAGCTGTCATAAACATAAAAGGCATGATAACAGCAGACAGGATAAGTTCATTCAACCAGATAACAGCATCATCTACAGATATAACAGAGCTTATAGAAAAGGCTGACAGCAGTCCATCGATAGAAGCCATATTATTGGAGATAAATTCTCCAGGAGGCTCTGCAGTCGCTTCAAAAGAGATTGCTGATGCTATAGGGCGTGCAGAAAAGCCTACTTACGCACTGATAAGAGAGACAGGAGCATCAGGAGCTTACTGGGCTGCTTCATCAGCAGACAGCTCGATAGCCTCGCCTTTGTCGATAACAGGCTCCATAGGAGTATTCTCATCATATATAGAGTTCGCAGGCCTGCTGAAAAGATACAACATGAGCTATAACCGTCTTGTATCTGGAAAATACAAAGACATAGGTGACCCTTTCAAGGATCTAACTGAAAAAGAGGAAGAGATACTGCAGCTAAAGCTTGACAAGATACATGAATATTTCATAAAAGAGGTAGCAGAAAACAGGAACCTTTCTTTAGATTATACAAGAAACCTCGCAACAGGAGAGTTCTATCTTGGGACAGAAGCATTGGCTTACGGGTTGATAGACAAGTTAGGAGACAAGAAGACAGCAGAAGAGATGATAAAGCAGGATCTTGGTCTTGAGATGGTGGAATTTGCAGAATATTCAAGACCAAAAACCTTTGCAGATATATTGGGCAGCCTTGTTTCAAGGCACGCATTCATGGTCGGAGAAGGAATGGGTCTTGCATTGAACAAAGAAAGCCATAGTAGTTTTGAGATAAACATATAAGATGATTACATACAGATTTAGGTTGTCCTCAGATGATGCATTGTTCAAAGAGGTAGAGGAGTTGGCTCCAAAAGTGCATGATTCTATAGAATCACTAAAAAAGCTCAACTCAGGAATTGAAAAGCTTTACAAGCAGATAAAAAATATCTACCCGAGACTATCAAAGCTAAATGTCCAGAAAGTTAAGCTTTCAGAGACCCCATCCAGATTAAGACAAGATGAAAAAATAGAAGATTATCTTAACACAAGTTCAGAATTTATGGAAAAAGCAGGATACCTCCTTGATGAGGTCGAGAATATTATAAGCCTTCTGAAAAAGATTATTAATAACACAAATACGCTTATCTACAGGGAAGACAAAGAGCTTAACAGGTTAGCTTCCAGACTTAAAAAACTTGATGACCCTGAACTTTCCCAGGAGATCTTAAACAAGATAAATTCAGTCAAAGAAGAGATAAAAACAACTGTAAGAAGATTATTAGAATCAGCAAGAGCCCAGGAGCATGAGCTTTTTGTCAGGACTTTTGATAAAAAACCATTATCCTCTTCCATCTCAGACCGGATAAAAGACCTTGGCATGGAAGCTTCCAGGATAGATGATGCAATAGAGAAGCTGGACATTTCCCATATAGACAAGATTACAGAAAAAAGTGAAAAACAGCTTCTTGATCTCAAGAGGATAGAGTTCTTGGCAAGAATAGTTGTCCCAAAATTAGACAATATTATCATAGATATAAAAAACAGGATCCATGTACTCCCAGATGATAAAGCAAAAAAAGCAAAGTCTCTTCTTGAAAAGACTGAACTTAATCTTGAGAAAGCAAAAAAGCAGATGACATCCCAGATCCAGCACCTGTTTGAAAGGATAAAGATATTATATTGATAAAAAAGAAAAAAATAAAATTATAAGAAGACTTATTTCTTTTTCTTTCTTGTTGTTTTCTTTTTAGTTGTTTTTTTCTTTGCAGTCTTCTTCTTAGCAGAGGATTTTTTCTTCTTTTTGCCGCCTCTTACCATCTTTGCAGCACTTACATCTCCCTGCTTGTCAAGGAAATACAGATATCCGGGCTCTTTTTCTACTCCAGTTTTTTCTACAACTTCAATCTTGCCCTTCTTTCCTTTTTTCTTTCCTCTAGCCATCTTTGCTCTTGCTACATTACCTTTTTTGTCTATAAAGTAAAGATAGCCTTCTTCTCTTTTAACACCAGCTTTTGCAACTTTCTTTGCCATTTTTTATTCCCCCTTGTTTTTTATTTTTTTAGATATCAAGACAATCAAATGCCTTATCTCGTCTAAACTCCAACTACTATTTAAATCTTTCTTTTTGCTTCTCGTCTAAATATCTCGCTGTAGCTTCATGAAGGAAATATTTAAATAAACAGAGCATATATTCGAATTATCATGTATAGAAAATTGGTGATACTGCTTGTTGCATTGCTGCTTATAGATATTTCTTTTGCTGCAGATGCATTCTCAAGTGCACAGCCGATAAAAAGGATCACTATAGATACCTCAGATATTAACGGTTCAGATGATATTGGACTGGAAAATACAGAGGATATCCCTGATATTGTACAGGATGCATTGAAGGAATTCATCTCTAAGCGGAAGATGGAAAAATCCCTTCAAAAAGAAAAAAAAGAATCAAAAACATTTGAATACATATTTCTTTCGCTATGGTCATTTGCATTTGTACTGCTTATTATAGGGGTGATATTAAGGCTAAAAAGAGCAAAGCCTGCCATAAAAAGAAAGATCAGGAGACAGGTGCTTTTCAAGCGTATCAGGATGATGAATAAGAGAGGTTATTCTCCTGAAGACATGATAAATATACTGGTCAGGAACAACTACAAGAAAAAGCATGCTTATGATGCTGTCCACAGGTACATGGACTATCTTGAGAAGAAAGAGAATTTCTTCCCTCACCTGGCATCTACGCTAAAAGAGCTGACGTCTTTTGACTCCTTAAAGAGGAAATTTAGAAGAAAGCTCCTATACAATGCGATAAGCAGAAAGCTGGAAAAGAAAAAGGATTTCCTTCAGATAAAGAAAGAACTTTTACAGCAGGGCTGGAAGAGAAAGCATGTAGAAGATGCAGTTTATAGGTATGAAAGGCATCTACAAGACATAAAGCTCATGGAGCAGGCTCCCTCTGGCGCATTGGAAAATGGAAGAAGCAGGTCCAGGAAGATAAAAAGAAAGATAAGAAGAAAGATATTGTTCTTCTATATAATCAGGCTCTATAAGAAAGGATATGATTCAGAGAAGATAATCTCTTATCTTGTAGAAAAAGGATGGAAACGAAAATATGTAGAAGATGCAGCATATAGATATGCAGTCTACAAGGAGGGGAAAAATTCAGACCAAGACCTTGAGATACCCAAAGACACTATATTTGATAGGCTAAGAAGAAAGATAAGAAGAAACATATTATACATGTCTATAAAAAGACAGCTAAAAAAAGGAAAAGATTTCAACGAAATAAAGAGCAGTCTGGTAGAAAGAGGCTGGAAGAAAAAGTATGTTAATGACTCATTATACAGATATGAGAAATACAAAAATGAAGAGGATACAAAGAAAAAACTGCATTTTTCTTTTATCAAAAAGCTAAATCCTTTCAGGCTGATGCATAAGCTTAACAGAAAGATAAAGATGCACATGCTTTATACACTTTACATAAAAAGTAAATATAACAAAGGAATATCTTCAGCAGAGATAAAAAAAGAACTGCTGGAAAAAGGCTTTGATCCCCATTTTGTCAAGGCAACAATATTCAAGTACCTTGAAAGGTGGGAAATAGACAATAGCAAGTAAAAAAAGGTAGATTTATATATCATCAGATAATAATCAGATTAAAATATATAACTTATCTATATCGAGAGGTGTTAAAATGAAAAAAGGGTTTAAATTCAGTTTATTTGCAATATTTATATGCTTAGTTCTTTTATTTTCTTCTGCTTCAGTGTTGGCTGAAGATGCAGGTATACAATGCGGTGGAGGCGGTTGCGGAGAAAGCTCCTGCGACCAAGATGGAGATGGATATTCTCCAGGCAATCTTGGATGGTATATGGCATGGTACTGCGATTGGAGTGGATATGAACCAGGAGACTGCGATGATGAAGACGGCTATACTTACCCTGGAGCTCCAGAACAGTGCGGAAATGATGAAGATGATGATTGCGACGGCCAGGTAGATGAAAACTGCGCTGTATGCGGCAATGGAATAGTAGAGCCAGGAGAAGAGTGCGAGACTCCAAATACAGATACATGCGATGCAACCTGCAATTATAAGGATCTTAGCTGCGTAGAAGCAAAAGATCTTGGAATTTTGACAGGTTCTATCTCCGGAGGAAATGCGCAGGTTGTAAATGATGCATTCCAGTCTTATGAGATAAGCTTAGCTGTTTATGAAAAATATGATGAAACTTATAAAAATCAGGTATTATTTGATTCTGATACAAAGATAGTGTCTGCAGGAGATTCTTCTTCATTTTCAGTTGATCTTCCAGACTGCAACTATCAGATAGACCTTGTTTGCGGAGAGGTCCTTGAAAGCCTTGACTGCGATATAGCAGATCCTTGCAGATATGACCATAAAAAGATCGATTGGGAACATAATAATGATCACGGATATTGCGGGGCTCCAAAAGAATTTACATTAATCGCACATAAGATAGTCTGCGAAGAAGAGTCAGACCTTCCAAACTGGGGAGACGGAGGTCCTGAGATCAGCTCGACAACAGCAGAGGATTATGTTGATTCACACCCTGGATGCGATTTTGAACAGGGATGGGATTTCCAGTATGCGCCTCAGTCAGCTTCAAATCCTGGAGACAACACAGGAGAATCTTCTTCATGGACAACATTTGGTCCTACTGACAGCAGCGGAATGACCAGCACAACAGTCTCAGACATGAATTCCTTATGGGTCAGAGAAGTATGGGAAAACGAATATCTTTCTTTTTCAGGTGTAGGTGGAAGTGATATCAGTGCTGAATTTTATTGCTACATTGATACATTAAATTATGACAATTACGATAAGATAACAAATACTGAAAATGGTGGAATGTATTATTGCATAGGTTTCAATGTTCTGGAAGAAGAACCTTACTGCGGAGACGGAATCATAAATCAGCCTTCAGAAGAATGCGACCCTCCATCAGGCTCAAGCACTCAATGCGGCGGCTTTTCATGCCTTTCAGACTGTACATGCGAAGAAGAACCTGACCCTTACTGCGGAGATGGCATAGTGAATCAGCCTTCAGAAGAATGCGATGACAACAACAACCAGGACGGAGACGGATGCTCATCAATATGTCTTGTTGAATGTGAAAATGAGGTTTTGATAAGCTTTAATGATCTTCTTGCAGGCACTGTTGTTGATGATGAATATAGTGCTTATATGACAGTAGCTGCAGAAAACAATAAAGCAGGCCATCCTGATAAGGCTATTATTTTTGACTCAGACAATCCTACAGGCGGAGACCCTGATCTTGGCACACCTAACCAAGATTTCGGAGGGCCCGGAATTGGAGAAGGAGGAGAGTCCGGAGAGCCAGGACAGAATGACCAATATCTCCACAATGTTCTGATAATAGCTGAAGACGATATAGACAATGATAATGACGGTTTAGTCGATGATCCTGATGACGAGTCAAGAGGAGGAAAGCTCTATTTCAACTTCAATCAGGATGTTGATGTTGAAACGCTTAAGATACTTGATATAGAAGATAACAACGGCCATGTCAAAGTCTATGACTCTTCTGATAATATAATAGATACAGTCAATCTGCAGAATTTAGGGGATAATTCCCTGCAAGACATAATAGTCAATTCAGATGACGTAAGGAAGATGACTATAAAGTTTGCAGGTTCAGGGGCAGTTGATGACATAAAGATCTGCGCAGATCCTGAAGAACCTGTTTGCGGAGATGGTATTGTTGAAGGTTCAGAAGAATGCGATGACAACAACAACCAGGACGGAGACGGATGCTCATCAGAATGCATTGTAGAATACTGCGGAGACAGCATTGTCCAGGCAGGACTTGGAGAAGAATGCGACCCTCCAACATATCCTGGAGCAAGCAGCCAATGCGGCGGCTTTTCATGCCTTTCAGACTGTACATGCGAAGAAGGCTGTCCTGATATGGATATAAGCTATGCAGATGCAGATCTTGATCAGAACAATTCATTGAACGCAGAATGGACAGTAGGTACAAATGATTGCGATACAACTACAGAGATGTATATATTTGTGGTTGATGATAACAGTGAAGTAATAGGCCAATGGAACGGTACAGCTTCTTTAGAGGAAGCATCTATCGATTTAAGTGGAGAAGTCCCTATATCTTTCCCGCTAAGCGTGCTATACTATCTTTACTGTGAAGATTACACAGAATGCGTGATAGGTGTAGGAGAAGAGCCTTATTATACCACCCAGATCTCGAACAATGCTGTACCTGAATTCTCTACAATAGGTATAGTCCTTACAGTGCTGATAGCAGGATTGGGAATAGCATTGATCATAAAGAAAAGAACATAATTTTTTCTTTTATTTTTTTCTTTTTATTGCAAATATCTTATCATTAGCCCTGACTTTCTTGTCAAATTTTATCGCAGCAAGACCTTTCTTTATCTTTTTTATTTCTTTATGATTGACTTGGATGGATCTTAATTCCTGCTCAAACACTCCTGTCTTATTTCCCTGGACCATTATTCTGTCCCCTATCTTTAAAGGATAAGCTTCAACTTTTACTTCTCCAACTCCCAGTTTTCCATAGAAATGTTTTACAACCCCAACATATATCTTCTTTTTCTTTGCTGCACTTCCATAAATATCTGTCCAGTCGTCATCTGTAGGAATTCCCAGATAAAACCCAGAGCTGAACTTTCTGTTATATACATCCTTAACCTTCTCCATCAGTTCAGGCCTAAATCCATTGTCAATAGCTTCCCTGTAAGCAGAAGTCACTTCCTTGACATATTCAGGGCTTCTGTTCCTTCCCTCTATCTTCAGAGCATCAACACCTGTTTTTAGAATCTTATCCAAAAAAGGCAAAGAGCAAAGATCTTTTGGAGACATTATAAAATTATTTCCTAATCTTAGCTTTTTGTTTTCCTCAGGGTCTTTAACTTCATACTGTCTTCTGCATGGCTGCAGGCATTCCCCTCTGTTTGCTGACTTTCCAAACTCAAACTGAGATATAAAACATCTTCCTGAAACAGAAACACACATAGCTCCATGCACAAAAACTTCTATCTTTATCTTTATCTTATCTTTTTTTATCTTATCAATTATATATTTAACCTGCTTTAAGCTTAGTTCTCTTGCAAGATTTATAGATTCAGCCCCTATCTTTGCAAAAAACCTTACAGCTTCAAAGTTTGAGACACTTGCCTGGGTTGATATATGGAAAGGCAGATTCATCTTTTTGCATAAACTGATAACAGAAAAATCCCAGCATATGATTGCATCTATCTTAGCTTCTTTTGCTTTTTTTAGGACAGATTCAACCTTCTTCAGCTCATTGTCATAGACTATGATATTCAGTGTAAGGTAAGCTTTGACATTTGAAGAATGGCACTCTTCAACTATCTTCTTAAGATCTGAAACTAGAAAATTCTTTGCAGCAGCCCTCATATTAAGGCCTTTAATCCCAAAATATACCGCATCTGCCCCCGCTTCTATTGCTGCTTTTAATGATACATAGTCCTGCACAGGACTTAACAGTTCAACCATAAAAAATTAGAAATTATATTAGTTTATAAAGATTATTCTTCCTCTTCTTTCTTATTGCCTTCCTCTACTTTCTCTCCCTTCATCCTGGGAAGCTTTATCTCTATCCATCTAGGCTTTTTCAACAGCCTTTTCAGCAGCTTCATAGTTTATAACCCCTATTTTATCTTCAACTAATCTTGGGCAAGCAGTATTTATCCAGGACTCTATAAACGGAAAATTTTCCAGTTGGCCCATATTTAGATCATCTGCGACAAAGATGTACACTTCTTTTTCTTTTAAATTTTTCTTCAGTTCAAATGCCTTTTTCATATTCTCTTGCCCAGGTTTTGTACTGACCAGTATGCCTATCTTTTCAGAGCTTAAGAACTTGATCAAAGCACCTTTCTGTCTTTTTCTTATCTTGTCAACTTCCTCTTTCTTAAGAACTTCAGCTTTTCCACTTAAAGGATCAGCTTTAACTACTTTCTTTTCAGTCTCTAATGCGGCTTCTATAGGGTGAAAATTTCCAGACCCCACATATAGAAAAGCATCAACCTTATCTTTTATCTTAACTGCATTTGAAGCATTACATCCAATGATCTGTCCACCTAAAAAAATTTTTTTCCCTTTTTCCTCAAGGAACTTCTTAACATCTTTCAATTTATGCATATGCTGCGCAGTAGTTAGTATCCCTATCTTCTCAGGAAGATATCTTAGGGATTTCTCTAAAGCAGGAAAAACATCTGTCTTGCTTTTAGCTTCTAAAAATACAGTCTTCATAAGAAAATATAAAGAAAAAAGGGTTTTTAAGCTTTGTGTTCATAGATGATATTTCTCTATGATATATCTGTTCACATTTTCTTCAAAGCTTTTTATCTTTTCATTGAACAGGTCATATTCATCATCAGTTATCTTCCCTTTTTCTTTATCTTCTTTAAGGTAATCTTTTATCTTAGAGTTTACACTAAACTCAACATTGTCTCCTTTAGCTAATCCATCCCATCTTATGGTTTTTGTACCATCCCCCATAAATCTCTTGAAAGTTAATTCTTCATATCTATTTGGCTTTTCAGATGAATATTTTGGGATTCTTTTAAGTTCTTTGTTTCCTTTTGGTCCTGACAGATATCCCCCTACAGTTCCGTTTATAACTTTCCATAACCCTGAATCATCTCTGAAATTTGAATAGATATCTTCTCCAAATCTTTTCACAAGATCTTTTTTATTATCGCTTTTGTCAAACTTTCTTTTTCTTGCCTCTGCAGACAGCTCTATATCAGACATATCTTTAAATCTCTGAAGTTTTTCATAAAGCCCTTCTATCTTATCTTTAAGGTCTCTTGAAACGTATATCTTATTTTCATCTTTCAGAAGATTAAGTTTGCCTCTTTCCTTTTCTTCTCCTATCAGCTTAAGGCTATCTTTATCATTAACCTCTAAAAGTTTCTCTAAAAATGATCCGTCTGCCTTTACCCCATTTTCTATAGATTCTACAGATTCTTTTAATCTTCCTGGGCTGTAAGCCCTTAATGTCCCATATCCTACTTTCATCTCATCAAGATTATATAGTTTTTCATCAACAATCTCATCTGAACCTTCTTTAAGGTATATTACCTCCCCCCTATCTTTGAAAGCTTGAAGATTCGCTTCAAATCCAGAAACAGCATCTTTATCTATATACTGTGATAATCCTTCAAGGCACATATTGACATAATTGATCTTCTTTATCATGCTTTCAGAGGCATACTCTGCTTTTCTTAATCCTTCATCATCCATGCTTATCATATACTTCTCTTGTGACATCTCAATGATATTATCCAGCTTTGCAAGAGTTTTATTGTCCATCTTCTTAACATTCTCTTTTTTCAGCAGATCATAGTATCTTTTGATGGAAGATTTTTTTTCCTTGCCTGTTTTTTTTAGATATGATCTTGCTATCAGTCCATTGTCATACATCTTAGCTATGGTTTTTCCATGATTTTCCTGGAAATTAAGGAAGTTCTTGTTTTCTGCAAGAGTTGATGACAGCATCCCTATGATCTCCTCAGGAGTTTCTTCTGCTCCAGCCATTGCTCTCAGATCTACATCTTCCTTAAGTGAATATTCCTGATTCAGATAATCTTTTCTTAGCTCCTTTTCATCTGTTTTTTTTGCTAATCTTATCTTTCTTGCTATAGTCACTATCTTTGGAGCGATATTCTTGAATTCTCTTATGCTGAACATCCTTAGATAATTCTCTCTTTCAGTCCCTCTCCCAACCTTGCTTCTGTGAAAGAAATCTTTTACATCAAGATATTCTCTTTTTGTCAGTACATGATCTTCTATTATCTCTCCAAATCTTTTGTACTCTTCTGAAATCTTGTCTTTCATCTCTTCAAAAACATGCCTTACATCCTTCAGAAGGTAATCCCAGCTTCTTCCAACTCCATAATTGTCTGCTGTTTTTTTGTTTGTATCTTTTCTTATCTCTTCTATCTTAGGAAAATGCAAACTTAACCCCAGAGCATCTAAGAATGTGATATGGCTCTGGTTCAGTTTCTCTCTTATAGTAACATTTTCAAGACCTTTTCTGCTTCTGAACCTTGTTGCAGGCCTGACATAATGCTTGTCAAGATTCAACTTGCCGTATCTTTTTACTATCGGATCATTCTCAACAAGAGAATCAAGATAAAGAAGATCATCTTTCATCCCTCCTATAACTGCCTTCGTCTCAAATCGTCTGTATTCATAAGAGTATGTTGTCAAAGCTGCAAGCTCCTCTTTTCTTACAAGATGCGCAGCATCTTCCAGTTTGTGATATATCCCTATTATCTCTTTATTCTCTATACTTCCCTTGTTTATCCCTTCTCTAAACCAATTTGCATAACTGTTCTTTTTACCTGGATCAAGTTCATACAGTACACTTTCTTCATCTAGATTAGAATCGCCTATGAGTCTTTTAAGCACAGCATATTGTTCTGCATCTATGCCCTCTCTTTCAAGGCTGTTTTTAAGTTCAGGAGATACATTGTTTGCGATATCCTCAAGATCATTTTTTCTTATTTTTTTTGCATTTTTTACAGTCTTCTTCATATCCTTGAATCCAAAATCAGAAAGAAGCTCTGGAAAATGATCATAGCAGTCTTTTCCTAATGTAAACTCTGTTCTTGAATCTCTTCTTATCCTTCCAACTGGAACATTATTTTTTATCTTTCCATATATTTGAAATTCAGCTTCAGATTTTCTTGACACGCCTCTTATCCTCATCTTATATATCTTTCTGGAGATATGTGTGCCGCAGATACATTTTGTTTTAGCCCCTCTTTGATAGTCTATAGGATCCACATTCAATATCTGCTCTAGAGGTCTCCCTGAGAATGAAATGACTAATCCTTTCAATAAAGAAAGTCTTTTTGTATTGTTGTTTTCAGAATATTTTTGTATTGTATTCCATGCTTCTTTTCCCCAGTTTGTTCTTAAGTCTATGCTCTGTCTTAAAAGTTCTTTAAGTTCAGTATCATCTGTTTTTCTTATTGTCATTTATATCACCTTAATCAGTTCTGATTTTAAAAGCTTCTGCAATCTTGCACGCTAAGCTATAGAATTCAAATAAATGAGCCCTAACCTAAAATAAACCGCTCAATCTATATTGTTGCTGCAGTCGATGCATGCAGCATCTTCGTCCCCTATCAACACTCTTCCGCACATAGGGCATTTTTTCATTATAACTGTAAAGTATGCAGAACATATAAATAGTATTCCTCCTTTTTAGGGGGAAAGCATAAACTTTATATATTTTATTATTACTCATATATAAATGGACACTGAAATACTTGAAAGATTAGGATTGACAAGGAATGAGATAGCAGTTTATATCTCATTGTTAGAATTAGGCACCTCTACAGCAGGCCCTATAACCAAAAAGTCTGAACTGCATTCTTCAAGAGTGTATGAATCTTTAAACAAGCTTGCTGAAAAAGGTCTTGTATCATTTGTGATAAAGAACAACAGAAAATACTTCTCTGCATCAGATCCAGATAATCTTTTGGATATTGTAGATGAAGAAAGAAGAGCCATTGAAGAGATACTTCCTGAACTTAATATCCTCAAGAAACAAAAGAAAGAAGAGGAAAGCTCAACAATCTATGAAGGGTATAAAGGAGTAAGGAATGTATATGACAGTATAATCAGGATCCTGAAAAAAGGTGATGAGATCCTTGTATTTGGGGCATCAGGCCAGGATGAGTCATTTATGTCCAATACGTATTTCAAGGAATACACTCAAAGAAGAATAAAGAAAGGGATAAAGATGCGCATAATATTCAATGCAGATGCAAAAGACACAGGAAATTTTTATTCCAGGCTTAAGAACACAAAAGTAAGATACATGCCTCCAAATATGAAGACCCCTGCAGCAGTTGATATCTTCTCCAATAACATAGGAATTCTTGTATTGAAACCCCTGCCAAAGATATTTTTGATAACTTCAAAAGAAGTGGCATCATCATACCGATCTTTCTTCGAGATGTTGTGGGAGATAAGTGGATAGTATATTTTAATCATAATTATATCTTTCAGATTTACATCCCAATACAGTTAATTTAATTTCTTTTATTTATTACTAAATAGTAGTTAATAATAGAAAGCTTTATAAATGATTAATAATTATTAATAACTTATGAAACACATAGTTTCAGTTAGCTTGGACGAAGGAACTATAGTAAAGATCAGGGAAATCCTCCGGAATAACAGTAATTCTTTCCGAAACAAGTCCCACGTTGTAGAGGAAGCTGTAAAGAAATTGCATGAAAAGGGTGAGAGGGGATGAATAATTTTTACTTTGTGAAGGATTATGACAAGATGATGGATAGAGTAGGTAGAGAAGGGATGTTTGAGAGTATTTGCTGTAGTTTTTTAGATTTTTATGAGTTTATAGATAACATAGGGGTAAGTGCATACGATATTTACGAGCCTTATGACTCAGATATCGAACTTATGATAAAAGATATAAATAGTTTTAACCCATCTTTTGCTAAGAAGGTCGCATCAAGATTAGGGAAAGATAGGAACCTAGAATGGATACTCAAAACACCAGATAAGAAAATCATGTTTTATTCAGAAGCTCTCCAAATGAGTAATTTATATCATAAACAAATCAATCATTTAGAAAGAAAAGAAAGGTCATGTCATAATCCTGAAGAAAGAGAGAAAATCTGGGAAGAAAAGGTAGATATTTTGATCGATCAATTTGATTATAATCCTTATAGATTTGATTCTGAAGAATTTAAGAGATGTAAGAACAACTTAGAGGATGTTTTTTATGGTAAGGATATAAGATTCTTAGCTACTTTATATGATGGGGGTCTATTTTCAGATACTAAGATGAAAAAAGAGATAATCAATATTCTTGACCAAGCTATAAACGACATGAATCCTGGATCCAGTGAAGATATCTTAAATTGCTTGTACAGATATAGAATTATGAGAAAAATCCAAGAACTAGATGAAGGCATATATGAAAGATTCTTGAAGAAAATGGAACATGATAATAAGCGTACAGATAATGAAGTCCATATTCCATTTCTTCTAGATAGCATGCCTCAAATGGAAGATGATAATAAGTATACAAATTATTCGGTCCGTCATCTACATAACCTGCCCCATTTATTAGTTAGATTAGCTAAAGGAGAAAATCTACAATCCTTTTATGATAAAAAATTAACACTAAAAGTTGCAAAATCTGGTCTAGCTGTCAATCAAACAGAAGAAGAAGTAACTAATGATCTGATCAAACTAGAACATAGGATGAGGTTTTATAGAGATTATGATTTCAAAGAAAGATATAAAAGAATATTTAATGAAAGAAAATGTAGTAATCTATCAGACATATTAGATTGTGCTTCAATAAAAATACCAGATTCTGAAGTTATATGCAAATTAGGAAAAGGATGTTTTGGCACTACATATAAGATAAGAAATAAAAATGTATCAAATATCGAGGGCACAATAAAGATACAGAATGAAGGTTCAGAAGACATCCTTAAAGATGAAGCAAAGATCCAGACTTTAAAAGGTATGGCTCATAATAATATCGTTAAGATCCTAGATTACCAAAGTATAGAATATTCTGGTAAAAAATGCAAAGCCATAAGGATGGAGTATGTAGAAGGGAGATCATTAAGAGATATAATTGATAAAAGCAAACTAAATGCTAAAACCGCTGTAAATTATACTTTGCAGATATTGGAAGGATTAAAATTTTTACACTCCCAAGATATATATCATAGGGATTTAAAACCAGAAAATATCATGGTGACTAAAGATGGAACTGTAAAATTGATAGATTTTGGTCTTGCATCATCTAATGAGGTATCAGATAGGCCTATGATGAACCGGTTGTATGGAGCTCCAGAATTTAAGATAAATGAAGAACATGCAAATTCTGATATTTGGTCACTTGGACTCATATTTTATGAAATGTTAACTGGAGAATATTTAATTAAACCTTCAGAGAATAACATTTATGATAGCATGACTAAATTTAAAGAGTATGTTACTGGAAAAGAAAAGATGTGGATTGAAGTTCAGAAAGAGATGGATGAGAAAATTAAAGATAGAATCTATTCTGTTAGAGATATAATTCCTTCAAAAGATAATGTATTTGAAAAAGAAAATTCTTATGCAGTACAATTTCTTGAAAAAAGTCTTCAAGTAGATAGTAATCTTAGATATTTTTCTGCTGCAGATGCAATGAAAACTATGAAAGCTGCTAAATCTACTTTTGAATATGATAAACCTTACGATCCAATTAAAACCAAGTTAAAGATGAATTCAGGTATAACATATACTGGAATTTTAGACAAGTATAAGAAATTATCTCTTGATGAAAAAAAATTATTCAGAAGATTCATAGATCAGATAGATGAGAACGAAAAGAAAGGTGAACTGGAATGAGTTTAAAATATAAATTTTCCAAGGAAGAAAAAGAACTTTTGAATTTAAACGACGTTAAGTTTAACGAAGCTAAGCCTTACCTTGGTGAGTTTGATCTTCACGATACTATTTTATTATTAGGGAATAACGTGTCTCTTGAAGAAGCTTTAGAATTTAAATCATTTCCAGGTTATAAATGTTATTATCTAGATGGAGACACGATAGATAATATAGATATTCATCAAAAATATTTGAGTGCAGTAGATATTTCTATAGCTAATGCTTTAAATTTATCTAGGGATAATCTCAAGGAGATAATACTTTCCAAACCCCATGCCTTTCAAAGATTAAGGGAACATATGAAGATGCATGGGCAGAGACCTAAGGAAATAATATCCACAGGGAATAGTTCTATTGTTTTTATAACTGACAAGATTGTAAATAAGTTTTTTGAAGATCCTAACTTATGGAATCATGAATTTGATCTTTATGAACTATTTAGCAAAGTAAAACCTAAAAATATAGTTTGCCCTTCAGATGAATCACTTGCACCTCATCTTTCTTTACAATACATAAAAGGCCATTCTTTAGAAGAATATATCAAAAAAGATAAATCAATCTCCTCAAACAAAATCTTAAAATACTCTTCAGGAATTCTAAACGGCCTTTTAGAGATGCGTCAAGCAGGCATATGGTATCACAGGGATATAAGGCCTGCAAACATAATGATAGATGAAGAAAAAGACAAAGCTGTTATAATTGATCTAGGCATAGCAACAACAGATATTCATGCTCCAATAAGAGGTAATTCTAGATACGGCAATTCAGGACAACATCCAAATGACTTAGTTTCTCTAGCACAAGTAATGTATTCAATGGCAACAGGAAAAAAACTATTCTCTAAATCAAAATCAGACGAACTGACTATGTACAAACAAATGTAAAAGATGAAAGGGATAAAGTATATGAAGATAAGACAAAAGTTCTAGAAAGACTACAGCCTTATTTCCAAAAGATAGATGATAATATTAAAGGTAATAGTGATGAATTAAACAAAGTAAAATATCTCATAAAAGAATGTCTAACATCAAGAAGAGGCCAGTATAGGAGGATGCAGAGAAAGTTTGAAGAGGTGATTGCGAGTGTATGAACTGGAAAAACGGATTGAAGAGATAAGGAATAAGCTTAAGACTGATGAGAAAGGTAATGCTAACTCTGCTAGAAAAGATCTTTCGGATGATCAAATCAGAGACATGGCTTATATTCAAGTAAGAAAGATGTTTGAGAAGTATGCAGTATGAACCAAAAAGACTTGATGGATGAGATAATATCATCAAACCAAATCCAAAACCTCAATCAAATCATGAATAACTGTTCCTTCTTTTATTGATTTATATTTCTTATAAGAGTCAAATAATATTGCTTTTATCCCTAATTCATAAGGGGGGGTTATATCTTTCTCCAATGAATTTCCAACCATAACTGTATTTTTTTTATCAAAGCCCATATCTTTCACCATCTTCAATATATTCTTTGTAGATGGCTTTGATTCTGTAAATTCTTCAGTGCTATACACCCTATCAATATATTTATGGATCCCAAGTACTTTTAATGTTTTTACAGATGATTTTTTTGAAGAGTTAGTATATGTAATAACAGTATAACCTCTTTTCTTAAGTTCTTTCAACATCTCTAGGCAATTATCATGCCTATCGATGATACCTTCAGGATCAACTCCATCTAAAACTTCAAAATATTTTTTTCTTGTAAAACCAAATTCCATAAAGAGATATGCAGAAGTAGTTTTCTTTTCCTTAGGGAGATTTTTCTTAGCATCCTGAAACTTCTTAAATCCTTCTTTAAAGGAGACCTCTAACTTATCAGCGATAGCCTGGGCTAAAGCTTCCTTTCTTCTTTTCATGATCTCTTCTTCTTTTTCCAAAACACCATCTACATCAAATATTATCAGTTTCATTTTGTATCCCTTTTATTATGCTGTATTCTGAGAAGTCATTAAAGACATCTATAAATGGCATTAATTCCATGATGACCTTAGCTTCATCTGATTTTAAGTTATCATCCCATAACTTTTCTTTAATCTCATATCTGCGCCTTATAACTTCTTCCGGAATTTTTCCTTTGCTTACAGAGGCATAGATCTTGAAGAATATCTCAAATGATTCTTCCATATATTTCTTGACTTTATTGCTGCATCCAAACTTGTTTATCCTTTCACTAAGATGCCTTAGTTTATCAATTAGATTATCAATAAGCATATAAAAAGAATATGCAACCTTCTTCTCTTCTTCAGATTTGTTGGACTTATCCAGTTCACGAAGATAATAATTGATAAATTTTGTTATTGTATCATGATGATCATACATAGTCTTATGGAATTCCTCATAATCAGGGCCTATAGACCCCATGATTTCGCTATATGTTTCTTTAAAAAGGAAGAATATCCTTTTTTCTATCTTTTCCAGATCAGGATTTTCTTCTGTTACAAAACATTCTATATCTGTTCTTTCAGATGATTGGGAAACAATCTCTGCTCCAACCATCCTTCCAACTATTTTTCTTATGACAGTTTTTAGTTTTGTGCTTCTCTCTTTTTTAGGGTCGACTATCTCTGATTTTTTGTATATCAAGATTATTTTGTCGTAATTAGATCTATACAATCCATAGACATATCTTGCTAATGTAAGATAACTATAATTATCTATGTTGATAACTATCTTTTTCTTTCCTTTTTTTATCTCATCCTTAGAGATCAGAAGATTGTTTTTTTCTTCATCCATCTCTATCTCATCACCAGCATTAAGATTAAACTTCTTCACCCATTTGCTGGGCAATGAAACAGTCAAAGCACTCCCTCCTTGCTTTACTAGCTTTCTTCTCATATTATGAATATATTACGCAATAGTATATAAAGCTTCCGCTTTTTATAGAAATAATCCGATTATATATAATTATAGAGTATTATATATACTCTACACTAAAGTTATATATATTTCATTGTCTTATAATGTAATATATCCGAAAAGGATGGAGGTTATCCAAAATGAAACTAAAAAATTTCGAAAAAGCAGCAGCAACACAAAAGAAATTGACGGATATCCAAAATAACATCGAAAAAAGATGTTTAGACAAATTAAAAATAACACTATATGGAGGTATGTAAAATGCAAAAAAAAGAACCTAAACGAGTGATTGCTACCATATCTGCAGGAATTGGGGCAGTATGTATGGCACAAAAAGCACAATATAAAACTCAATATGTTCAAAGACTAGGGGGGGCAATACAAGAGTCAGAATCAAATCTAAAAAAATATCAGACGATAGCAAAAGATGAAGGAATCTCTTTAAGAGATTTGATAGATAGATATCAAAATTCAGAAGATTCAACAATAGTTCAACTAGGCAACAATATAGAAAAATCTGCAGATAGGCTTGAAAATCTTTTAGTTAGCCAAGAATCAGGAAAACAAGTCAAAGAAATATATCAGGCAACAAGAGACACTTATAATTATGGTATTCCTTTGACTTCAGGTACAGTAGGATATGCACTAGTTGGCGGTTTAGCAGGAGTATTAGTATGCAAAAGTGCAAAATTAGCATTAAAATTCCTGTCAAACAGGATGTGAGGTATAAAAGATGAACCAAAAAGACCTAAGGATAATCGCAAACCTAAGAAAAGATGCAAGAATGCCCTTAACAAAGATGTCAAGGCTTACCCATATTCCAGTCTCAACAATCTTTGACAGGCTTAAGATGAATGAAGATAGTTTGATAATAAAGCATACATCCTTGCTAGACTTCAATAAGCTAGGATATAACACAAGAGCAAACATATCATTTAAAGTAGATAGAGAAGACAAAGAAGCCTTTAAAGAAGCAATTATGAAATCTCAATGTGTAAACTCAGTTTACAAAATCAATAATGGATTTGATTTTATGGTAGAAGGAATCTTCAAACAGATAAAAGACATGGAAGATTTTCTAGAATCATTAGAACAAAAATTCAAGATTTTAGAAAAGAAATCTTTTTTCATAATTGAAGATTTAAAACGAGAAGCTTTTATGACAAATGAGAATCTTATATTAAACTGAGTTTTTGAAGAATATATCAAGAACCTCCTGTCTCCTCCGGAGGTTCTTGACATTTTCTGAAATATTTTCAGATTTATGTCAATAACTCATTTAAATGCCTTTTATTTATCTCTATATATGTTAACAGAAAAAGAAGAGATACTATTAAAACATCTTAGATTGGATTCAAGAAAGAGTTTAGCAAAGATAAGCAAAGAGACAAATATACCTGTATCAACTTTATTTGATCTTCTAAAAAGATTAGAAAATAAGGTAATAAACAAGCATACATCTCTTATGGATTTCTCAAAGATAGGTTATGGCTTAAAGATGATATTTGCTATCACTACAAAAGATAAGAATACTATGAAAGAATTTCTAATTAAAAATCCAAGTGTAAATACAGTATCCTCTTCAATAAACAATTGCGATTTCCATGTAGAATGCATATTCAAAGACATGAAAGAGATGAGTGTATTCAAGGAATCTTTAGAAGAATTAGAATTGACTAATTTAGAAGAAACATTTATTGTAGATGAATTAAAGAAAGAAGGAATTAATATATAGATTTCCGAGGAGTTCTGAAACCTTTCCGGAATAAGAATCATTGTTGAAATTCTTCCGATTTCTACCGAAATATAGACGAGAAATCTTCCATAAGCTCTATTAAAACAATTATCTTAATGTTATTAGGTGAAATTATGGATAATCAAATTAAAAAATTTATGGAGAATAACAAACTTGAAAAAATAATTGCATTTTCAGGGGGAGCTGACGAAAAAAAAGAAAAAGTTGAAAGGATAATTGAAGATAGCATTCTTTATTTCAAAAATAAACCAATTGGAATCCTAACAGGAGGAACTTATTGGGGAATCCCTAAATTTGCAACAGATATTGCAAAAGATTATGGTCTTAAAACAATAGGCGTGATGCCAGAAAGAGGAGAAAAATACTCTTTAGATAATCTAGATTTGAAAATAAAAGTGCCTCCTAAATATGGAAATAGCGAATATGGAGATGAATCAGAAGTTTTTGCAAAATTAGCAGATGGAGTAGAAATCATAGGCGGGTCTGCAGGAACAGCTATAGAATCATATCATATAATCAAGATTAACAGTAGAATAATAGATTACATCAAGAAAGAGACAACAAAAGAAACACCAAAAATAATCGCTCCAATAGCAGGATTAGGGGGATTTTCTGAAGAAATATACTCTATTCAATCAGCTAAGGGAATGATACCTCCTTCTAAAATTTTTGAAGGTGGAGATGCTGCAAAATATTTGTTAAGCAAATTAGATATATACTGAGGTAAAAAAATGACACAATTAAAAGAAAATCCAAAAACACTCCAAATAGATGAGTTAGTTAATACTTTTGAATTAAGAACCTTATATAGATCCATTTTTGAGGCACATCCTTGGCATGAAGAAATGGAATGTACTGGTTGTGAATCAACTTACGCAAGATTAGAAAATCTATATGGTTGTGATTGTCTTAAAATTAATGACAAATTATATGCCATAAAAGATGGAAATTGTGAAGTTTGCAACGAGGATATCTCTCAATCATTAGTTCCTATGTGGCCAGATAATGTGGTTGATGAAGAAATTAGAGCAGATCAAGGAAAAAAAGGCTATTTTAGTCAACAGGGAAATTTAGATGGGAAAGTAGCTTCATTTATATGGGGATATGATTTACCAAAAATAAACGAATCTGGAAAGAAGTTTGAAGAGATTTCAGAGAGATTAAAAAATATTGACATAAATCCTGAAAAATGTTTTTATCATTCAGAATTAGGAGTATCTCCAGATTATCAAAAAAAAGGGATAGGTACTAAAATGCTTAAAAGTTTGGTTGAATATACAAAAG
>WJJM01000030.1 GCA_014729675.1 Candidatus Woesearchaeota archaeon
AAAATAACGCATACCAACAGTCCCAGCAGCTTTTGTTTTTTTCCTTTTATGTTGTCCACCCTTAGTTACGAAAAATAAACAATTTACTTATAAAGCTCAGGTATATACCCTATATATACCTATCACTAGAACATCTCTTTTAGTACTCTGTCACCCCCTCTGCAATATATTAGATTTACAGGTTTATAAAGATTGCGAAAAAACTCAAAAGCATTTTGCATCAAATCTAGAACTCAACGCCTATGCCTAAGAGGTAAGAATAGTGAGCGTTATTGATAAGTATTGAAGTTTTTTATTCAGATGTTTTCCTGACTTAAAGAGAAGATAAAACAATCCAAAACCAAAAACCATTTAAATAAAGAAAATTAACATAATCTAAAAATGGGGTATATATTAGAAACTTTCAAAAACACGCAGAAAGCGATATTCAAACACAGGATATATTTCATAATTCTCTTCTTCACACAGATAGCATTCATAATAGCAATATCAGCAATATTTGCGAATTATGCTTTAGAATTCTCAGAAAGCGCTCAAAAAGTGATAGAGCCGATGGGAGAGCTGACTGACCAAAGGTCTATCATGGACCAGGATCTTTCAGGCATGATGGCAGCATATGACCAGATGATAAGCAGTGTTATGCATTTTCTGCTGTTCTCTTTTATAGTATATATAATATTCAACGGCATAAACTGGGACCTTTCATTGCTGATAGTAAACGACAAAGAAAAGTTCATGAGGACCATTGCCCAGTTCGGAATATTCACCTTGATCTTCGGCATCCCTGCATTGTTTCTTATAAGCATCATCTCAAGGATAGTCTTAAGCTTAAACATAACAAGCTCACTTCTTGTATTTATATCCATCCTCCTCATCATAGTATCCTACTTCATGCACATATCTTTTTCACTGATACACGAATATAAGATAAGAGAGATAAAACACCATATCAAGAGAACTTTCAGCATGGGTATAAGGAAAACAAAACACCTAGTTCCTGTATATCTCATAAACTTAACAGCCATAGCAGGATTCTTTGCCTTGGTTGCATTAGCTGCAGATAAGGATCTTGGATTATCAGCTTTGACCATCATAGCATTTGTACTTGTGATGAACATAACAAGATTATACTTCATAACAGCTGTAAAGAAAGAGCTATAGGAACTTATCTTTATATTCTTTGACAAATTTCACAGCCTTGTCATCCAGATATTTTTTTGTTTCAGGGCATATCTCAAGATCATTTTTTCCAAGCTCTTCTATGACCTTGTCATAATCATGCGGATCAACAACAGTTAGGGTCTTATCAGGATGGTCGTGCACGCTTGCAGCTATCAGGTCAATGCCTTCAGGATCATATTTATCCTGCATCGGATTTGCTATAACAATATCTATCTTATGATCAGGATCTTTTCCTCCTATGCTGAAAACATCTGATGCAGTATTGCAGTAGATGATATTCTCCCCTTCTTTTCTTGAGAAACTGTTCACAGCAGAGATCTTTTTCTCTAAAGATGTTCTTATATTATACTTTGCATACACCGTAAGCTCAGCACTACCTTTTCTTTTGTCTATGACATCTTTGACAATCTTTTCCTTTGTATCCTCCGGAGCGAGCATAAATATATCATTCTTATAGAAGAATCCAAATAATCTCTCTATCCCTGTATTATCATAGACGGACAGCAATGCCCTTTTCTTATCATCCATATAAAAAAGAAAAAGAAAAATGCTTATATAACTTTCTAAAAAATAAAACAATAAAAAATTTATCTGATATTATAGATGACGCTTATCCTTCCGTTAACTTCAACATCTCCAGGCATCACAGCAGTCGCTTCTTCTACAGCTGCAGCTCCAACAGCTTTCTCCATCGCATAGCCATAGGGCCTGTAATTGTAGTCTGATTCAGTTACTGTCTTCACTCCCTTCAGCTCAACTCCAAGAGAGTCGGCGATGACTTCTGCTTTTTGTTTTGCATTTGCTGTTGCCTCAGCCAAGGCCTGCTGCTTGTACTCCTGCTCTTTCTTTTCTGAAAGCTTGAAGTTTATCCGGTTGATAGTATTCGCTCCATTAGCTACAGCAACATCAACTACTTCTCCTACCTTGTCAAGATCATCAACAGTTATCTTCAATGTCTGTGTTGCCCTGTATCCTTTGGAAACATACTCTCCGTCTTCCCAGACCTTTTCTTCTCTGAGGCTTAACCTTTCTGTCTCCATATCTTCTTCAGTTATACCTTTGTACCTAAGGCCGTCAATGATGTTGTTCATCACTCTGTTCGCTTCTTCCTGAGCCTTTTCTGCATTTATCTCAAGCACATCTATCCCAGCCCAGACTTCAGCTTCATCAGGATCAAAGCTCAACTCTGAAGTTCCGGTAACATGGATAGTATTCTCCTCTCCTGCTATGTTCTGGCAGCCTGCCAGCATCAGCAAAGCAGTCAGCAACATTCCGATTATTATTTTTTTCATTTATATCACCCATTAGTTTGATATTTGAAGTTATACCTCTCTTTTATAAATACTTTTCTAAGAGTTTGAATTGAGTTGAAGTTATTGGCAAGGATTTTGTATAAAATATGTGTCAAATCCAATAATCTTAAGATGCTAAAAGGTAGGAAAGAGACAATTTTAAAAACAGAAGACAAGTTCCAACAAAAAAATAAAAACCTTTATATACATCTTTTATTTTAACTAGTATATGACTTCAGATTTTAAAATAGACAAATGGTACAAATACATCTTTTATGGATTAGGCTGGTTGTCTTTTTTGAATATCTTATTCCTAGCATTTATTCTTGGAACTTATTTTAGAACAAGGAAAGAATATGGAAAATTTCTAAATCCAGAGGTTAATAAATTAATATTTATTTTTGGAATATTTTATGCAGTATTACCAATTGTTATTGTTATTCTAAGTTTTTTGTTGTAATTGTTTTTTCTATATAGAATTCTTTATAAAAAATAAATTAGCCTTTAATGTATTAAAGTTGTCCCTAGATCCTTGTCCTGTATGTATCACTTAGTTCTTTGGGTTGGACACCTCTCAAAATTACTCTGCTGACGCAGTTTTTCCCATACATTGTATTGGAAAAGTATTTAACAGGAATTTAACGATTCCAGAACCTTGCAGACTCTTCCACCCAAATCGCATTGAAATAAATCTTTTTTTAATTAAATGCGAGGAGAGGGATTTGAACCCTCGTGTTTTAAGCTCTAATAGCAACGGATTTCTTCTCTGACTGAACTTGAATACGGTAAATCAAAGCTTAAGTCCGTCCCGTTCAACCAGACTCCGACATCCTCGCATATATGTGGAGAGCAGGATTTGAACCTGCGCGTTTAGTCCTAATGACAGATGGTTCTAAGCCAACTCCGTTCAACCAGACTCCGGCATCTCCACATGGAAATAAAAAATAAAGATAGAATTATTTGCCCAAAATTATATCCACAAAAATTTTTCAGAATTTATGAGCAAACTATCTACCAAAATCAATTCAATAATCCCAAACTGAGGATTTGGTTGCTCATGTGATTCGTTAAAAGATAGTTCTATATATAACTTTCTATTTTTTAAAAGAAATTGAAATTCTATATGGGTGATTTGGAAACTCTTCGGGATCTTTTTGCTTCACAAAAAACTGTCTTGCAGACTCTCCCACCCAAATTCGCTTCACGAATTTCTCTTAATTGCGAGGTTATATCATCCAATAATTTTTTGAAATGGATTAAATATAATTTACTTAAGAATTGACAACCCAATCTTTAAATCTTTTGCTCCATCTTTTTTTGTATTTTGCTCTAAAAATTTATACCACTCATAGGGGTGATTATCTTTGTACTGATCTAACGGCCACCCTTCTTTTAGAATAACTTTTTTCCATCCTTCAGCATATTTTGCAAATTGATTCCAAAAAAAATCACGATACTTTGCATCTTTTTTTGTATTGAATCTAAATTGTATGCCTTTTTCAGAAGAAGCATATAACAAAAATATTTCATTATTCGGCCCTTCTATCGGCAATGTTATTGGTTCCTTTGGTAAACCAACTCGTCTAGATCCTTCACTTAATTTTAATGTTCTTGCTATTGAACCAAATACATAAGATTCAATTTGATCCAAAGCTTTGAATGATCTATGGATGTCTTTCTGAACTTTACTTCCAATAAATTTCTTTTCTTTCTTTGTAGCCCACCACAAAGCATAACCTTCTTTTGGAAATTCTTTTACTACAGAAAGAATATCTACTCCAAACTCTCTGAATGGACTAGACTCTTTTGCTTTTTCAGACAATACTTCTGGTGCATAATACAACGCTTCACAATTCAATTCTTTATTTACAAATTTTTTTGCTGTTTTGAATTGACCAGATATTGTTGAATCAGATTTTGTAAAAGCAAAAACAATATATCTCTTATTTTTTACAGTAGCTTCAAGAGTTGCTTCTAATAGTCCCTCAGCGCCTAAGTATTTTGGAACAAGTTGAACAATCTTTCCATTTACTTTTTTCATAACCTCCATAAAGCTAGCTGCAAAATTAATTGAAAATATAGCAGGGTTTTCAGGATTCAAGCTTCTAACATTTACACTAGGCCATTCTTTAGGAGCATTAGTATTTAATACAACATTGGCTTCTTCTTTTTTAGACAATATACCTTTCAATTTTTTAAACATAAATATTAAAATGTATGCCAATTTAAATAATTTGCTATTAAAAGTTCGGAATTTTTATATTATTATTTTTAATAATCCATTTCAAAAACTACGCCAAGTCCTGTGCTAGGGAGAATTGGAAACTTGCTTCGCTACGCTTCGCACCCCGTTGCGCTCTCACCTATCGACTCGGGGGCAATTAACAGAAATTTCCGATGTTATACGCAATCGAATTTTCATTCTAGTGAGCAAGGATACTACACACTTTAGTGTGTAAATGAATTGCTTCTTGCTTTCCTCCGTAAAGTTTTTCTACCATCTTTGATTATAAAAGGATGCGCAACGAAAATCGGCGCGCGCATCCACAATTTTC
>WJJM01000031.1 GCA_014729675.1 Candidatus Woesearchaeota archaeon
CGCTAACGCTCCGGCATTTTTTCTTGCAGAAAAAACATACAACAGCGATTAAATAGAAAATTCTTGCAGAATTTTCCCAAATTGCCGAATTCGACCCTTTCAGGCTCTCATTCAGGCAACTTTATTTAATCGCGATGTTAAACTCAATAAAATTTGAGTTCCTTTTTTAGAAATAGGGGGTTCCTAGTCCTTCGGACATTTAGCCTTTCTCTTCGAGAAAGAATTTATATTTGTAGAATGAGGCAATTTTAACAAAAGAATAAGAAAAAAAGAAAGAAAAATTTATCCAGACACATAAGTTGGTGCCATATCTTGAAGCTGATAAAGACGTATTAAGATACCTGAGATTCTTCCATCAGCTTGCATACTTAGAGTACCACTGACTCCTGGATAATTTTTAACTGCATAAAGTGCTTGCTTTTTCTGTTCAAGACGTTCAGCTTTTGTCTTTCCATCAACACCAGGCAGTACTTCATCCATCAGAATTGTAGCTGCATCGTATGCATGATCACTTGCTACAAATACATAAGGGGTTCTTCCATGCATATCATTAAATGCACTATAAAAATCCTTAGCATTCTGATTGTCTTCCAATGGTGCATAGAATGAAAAGTAAATTCCATCTATAGCTCCTTGTGAAGCTTCCTGAACTGTAGGTGTTGTTGCTACTGAAGGAATCGTCAAAGCAGGTTTGTCGATTCCAATTTCCTGTGCTTGCTTAATTGCAATACCGATCTCGTCATATCCCAGATAGACAATTGCGTCGTTATCTTCGAGTTTTGTCAACTGTGTTTTAAAGTCAGTTGTTCCTTGAGTGTAGCTTTCTATGTTTACAGTCACTCCACTTGGTGCAACTCTTTGTTTAAACATTTCTGCTACAGATGGCATAAACTTATCAACAGTTGAGTGAATTATACCTACATTTTGGTATCCTTGTGCTACAGCATAATCTGCGATAACATCTGCTAAATCTTTTGTCTCTTTTGCAATACAGAATGTATTGTCAGGTAGATTATTTGCGATGTCCTGATCACAGTCCAATGAGTCAATTACAAGAACACCATCTGTTTCAGCTTTTTCTGCGATAGCAAACAATCCGCCGTATGTAGAAACAATAATTGTTTCAACGCCGTTTGTATGGACTAATTTGTTGTATGCAGATAAAGTCTTTGGTGTTGAGTATTGGTCATCTTCTATGAACAATTCAACTTGTCTGCCATCAATACCTCCTTGGGCATTTACTTCCTCAACAGCTACTTTGATAGCGTTTGAAGCATCTATTCCAAGTACTGCTACATCTCCTGTTAATGGACCTATGTAACCAATTTTGATAGTTTCTTCAGGTTGTTGAGTACAACCAGATAATACCATTATTCCAATTAGAAACATAACCATTACTGTTATTGTTTTATTCATTTTATTTACCTCCACGTATATTCGACTTTGAAATATAATCTTTTAGCATTGGTTTCATTGCCTCCCATGCTGTTTTTTTGTTTTTTTTACATGCCGATACAAAATCTATCCAAAGATTTCTTTCAGCACCTCTTATTGTTATTGTATGATTTCCCATTTTCATTCACCTTGTTATACTTGTACTACAATATGAATAGTTATCACAGTTAATATTTAAATGTTTGTATCTCCTTCAGGGGACAATTTAGAAACATTTATATATTCCTTTATAAATCAATAGTATTATGGAGTTTTCAGACCTTAAAAAAATTGGATTATCAGATGGGGAATTTAAGATATACAATACCCTTTTGGAGCTGGGAGAATCAACAAGAACTGAACTTGCTAAAAAATCAGGCATTTCTGCTTCAAAGATTTATGATGTAGCAAATAAGCTAATCGAAAAAGGAGTGATATCTTCTGTAAAGAAGAATGGAGTTATACATTTTAGTGCAGCTGACCCTGAACGGATTTACGCATTTCTTGAACAGAAACAAGAGGAAATAGAAAGAGAAAAGCAGTTGGTAGACGAACTGATGCCTATGCTACTTGGAAAATATAAAAAAACTGAAGAAGAAGTCGATATCGAAGTTTTTTATGGTTGGGAAGGTATGAAGACAGTCTATAATGACATTGTTAAATCCTTGAAAAGAGGAGAGTTTAACTATATCATGGGGGCAAGCCCAGGTCATGATTCCAAACAAGCAGACATATTCTACAGCCAATACCATACAAAAAAGCGAAAAAAGGGATTCGGAACCAAGATAATATTCAATGAAGAAGTTAGAAGTAATGTATCACGAACATCTATATTCAAAGAATCTCCAAATCAAATGAGATTTTTTCTTCAAGAAACGTTTGTTGAGTTCAATGTTTACAAAGATACTGTTTTATTAATCATGCTCCTAAAAATACCAACAATAATAAGAGTAAAAAGTGCAGAAGCTGCTGATTCATTTAGAAAGTATTTCAACTCGATATGGGGGCAAGCAAAACCTTAAAATGGCATTATCACAATTAATAATCAATGGAATTGTTGCTGGAGCAATTTATGCCTTAGTTGCATCTGGGTTCTCTTTAATTTATTCAACAAATAAGTTTATCCACATTGCACATGGAGCTACAATAGCTTTTTCAGGTTATTTCTTATATTTTCTTTTTTCAATGCTTGGAATAAATTTCGGATTTTCTGTGATAGTCTCTATTATTTTTGCGACAGTAATTGGGTACTTGATGAATATTCTGGTTTACAAACAGTTGAGAAGAAGAAAAACCAGTAGTTTAATTCTACTTATTGCCAGTTTTGCTTTGTTAGTTTTATTAGAATCATTAATCATATTATTATTTGGAGCAAATCTGAAGACGATTAAAGTTATGGGATCAATAACAAGTTATGAATTATTTGGTGGATTCATAACTCCAATTCAAATTGCAATACTGATTACTTCTATTGTCCTGCTAATAGGGCTTTACTATTTCATGAACAAGACTAAGATTGGCAAGGCATTAAGAGCAGTTTCAAATAATAAAAATGTCGCAGAGGTATTAGGAATCTCTTCTGAGAGAATGTTCAATCTATCGTTTATTATTGGTTCTGGATTAGCTGCCGTAGCCGGAGTACTTATTGCTCTTGAACAGAGCATTGAGCCAATGATGGGAACACACCTGATTATTAAAGGATTTACTGCGTCAGTAATCGGAGGAATTGGCAATGTACCTGGTGCTATATTAGGGGCATTTTTATTAGGAGGGGCTGAGACAATGAGTATTTGGTTTCTTCCTTCAGGATATAAAGATGCGATTACTTTCATTATTCTATTCTTATTCCTTGTTTTCAGACCCAAGGGAATTTTGGGCAAGAGGTGGTCAGAATGATTGAGTCCTATTTGATTCACCTTTTGATTATGATTGGAATTTATTTAATTTTAGCAGTAGCATTACAATTAGCAATTGGTTACACCGGTTTGATGAATCTTGGACATATAGCTTTTTTTGCCATAGGTGCTTATGTTTCTACTATATTCACACTAAGTGGAATCCCTTTTTTGTTGGCATTCATTTTTGCTGGCATTATTGCTATGATCTTTGGTTATGCTTTGGCGTATCCAGTAAATAGGCTCAAAGGAGATTATCTTGCTTTAGCCACTATGGCTTTTACATTTGTAATTTGGTCATTGCTAATTAATCTTAAAGGAATTACAAAAGGACCTTTAGGTATTGCTAACATCCCCTCTCCTTCAATATTTGGTTTTCAGCTTATTTCACCATTTCATTTTCTAATATTAGTAATAATCATTGCAGTATTGACATATTATATTCTGCATAAGATTGTTAGATCGCCTTTTGGTAAAGTATTGGAAGCAGTTAGGGATCAAGAATTAACAACAAAGATTTTAGGAAAGAATACTTTGAAGATGAAGTCATATGCATTTGCAATTTCAGCGTTCTTTGCAGGGTTATCAGGAAGTTTATACGCTCACTATATCACATACATAAGCCCGTCAGCTTTTACAATACTCGAACTATTGCCAATACTTGCTATTGTCATCATTGGAGGATTAGGCTCTTTACGAGGAACTGCTTTAGCAACAGTTATCCTTATTCTTTTACCTGAATCTCTTAGATTCATAGGGGTGTCTGCATCATTTATTGGTCCAGCAAGACAATTTGTATTTGCATTATTATTGATACTCATATTGATTTACAGACCAAAAGGATTAATGGGAAGGGTGGATATAGATTAAAATGCTACAAATAAAAAAACTCACAAAAAAATTTGGAGGAGTTAAAGCAGTAGATAATTGTAGCACGTCTATAAAAGAAAACATGATAACTGCCATAATCGGTCCGAATGGTTCAGGGAAGACAACATTATTCAACCTTATCTCAGGGACACTAAAAGAAAACAATGGAAGGATAGTATTTAATGGAGAAGATATAACTCACTATAGCCCAGATAAAGTTTCAAATGCAGGAATTGCAAGGATTTTTCAGCAATCCAGCTTATTTTGGAACCTTACTGTGAGGGAAAATTTATTAATTGCAATAAATCAAGATGATACTAAATTCTGGAAAAACTTATTGGGTTTGACAAAATATTCCAAAGACCAGTACAAAGAAGTTAAATCTGCATTATCACTAATAGGAATGTTTGAACACCAAAATAAGATTGTAAAAAACTTAAGTTATGGTCAACAAAGATTAGTTGAAATAGCAAGAAGTTTGGTAAATCCTCATAAACTATTGATGCTTGATGAACCAGTGGCAGGTGTTAACCCTTTAATCAGAAAGAACATTTCTAATTTATTATTAGACCTTAAAAAGAAAGGAGAGACTATTGTATTAATCGAGCATGATATGGATTTCGTATTAAATATTGTTGATCATGTAATTGTAATGGATGAGGGAAAAATTATTGCTGAAGGAAGTCCCAATAAAATTAAGAATAATTCAAAAGTTTTGGAGGCTTACTTAGGAGATTAAGATGTTAAAAATCACAAAACTTGAAGCAGGTTATGAAAAAAGGAAAATACTAAAAGGTATTAATCTTGAAGTCAAACCTGGAGAAATTGTTGCGATTATTGGACCAAACGGAGCTGGTAAATCAACATTATTAAAAAGCATCTTCAATCTTTGTAAAATATTTTCTGGTGAAATTAATTTCAAAAATAAAGATGTTACCCAATTACCCACTTATGAATCAATTTATGAGGGAATTAGTTATGTTCCACAGGGGCGACAAGTATTTACAAACTTAAGTGTACATGATAATCTTGAAATGGGTGCTTACATAATGACTAACCATCAATTGCTAAAAACTAATATACAAGATGTCTTTGAAAAGTTTCCTGCATTAAAGTTAAAACAACATGATGATGCTTTTACTTTATCAGGTGGGCAACAGCAACAATTAGCAATTGCACGAGCATTAGTTCAGAATCCTGAGTTGTTATTATTAGACGAGCCTTCATTAGGACTTTCACCAAAAGTAATGAAAGACATATTCAAAAAAATAGTTGAAATTAGTAAAGAAGGCATTTCTATTATTCTTGTGGAGCAAAATGCAAAGCAAGCTGTTGAAATTGCTGATAGAACAATAGTTCTTGAAGATGGTAAGGTCGTGCTAACTGGTGGAAAAGAAATTCTTAAAGACAAAAGAATAAAGAATATATATTTTGGTGGAAGATGAGTTAAAATTGCCCCTTTATGTTTGTTCTTGATGTATCGCTTCGCTCTTTTGATGGAACGGAACCCCCTAGTCCTTCGGACAGTTACACTCCCTTCGGTCGAATTTATTGGGAACTCAAATTTTACTCTGCGGACGCAGGTCGCCAGAACTTCGTAACTGGCGACGAACTTAACAGGGCTTAGCCCGATGTTGTATGCAATATTACTCGGGCTTTTTTAAAATAAAAATCTAATTTACTCTGCTTCGCAGAATTAATTAAGCCCTGCGTCATACTGTGCCTACGCTAACGCTCCGGCATTTTTTCTTGCAGAAAAAACATACAAC
>WJJM01000032.1 GCA_014729675.1 Candidatus Woesearchaeota archaeon
CCTGATTGCAGGGCAACTCTGTTGACCTAGAAATAATTATTGTTAAATTATTATTTTTGAATAATAATTGCAGGGCAACTCTGTTGACCTAGAAATAATTATTGCAAGGCAGGTTTTCCTGACTTAGAAATTAGGATTGAAAATCCTGATTGCAGGGCAATTTTAATTGACATAGAAATAATAATCTTTAGATTACAATCATAGAAGAATTCAATTGACAATCTTTATTGCAAGGCAACTATGCTGACTTAGAAATTAGGATCGAATTTTTTCAATAATAGACCATTTGCACTAATATAGAGATTAAGAGATGTCATCAAAAACTTATTGAATAAAAAATTCCAGAAACCTATCTAAAACTATTGACTATCCATCCAAGAGCTATGATTATTACAATCACTGGTATCCATGGAATATCTATGGTTATCATCCCCATTTCTCCCAAAAGCCAGATTATTCCTATAACAAGTACAATAACAGCAAATGTTGGGAATCTTTTTCTTGGTGTTATATTTTTCATGAGTTCAATCCTCTAGCGTTTCAATCTCTCTTTAAGTTTTGATATCAGCGGAACAGGAGTAGGGTCTTCCTTGTTCATCAAAGACAAGTAATATGATGCAAAATCTCCAACATATATCGTACGCAGCATCTTTGCAAGATGGTTCTTTCCCTTGACCTGTATCTCAGCAGTATTTGTCTGCTCCTTTATTAGCCTCTTTGTTATGTCCATCCTTTTCTTTACAGCTATGTTATCTTTGTTGTTCATAAGAAAGACAGATATCATTTTCTTTCCCTGCTTTTTGAAGCCGTTTATCTCATTATGGTCCATCTCAGGAAAGACATTATAGAAAGCAGGCTGTTTTGCATTCTCATTAATCTGGCATTTCATCCTATAAACAACCCCTCTCATCTCTTCTGAGCCGTAGAAGACAGGTATCTTGTTGTTCATCTTCTTTGCAAGCATAAATCCCTCTCTGCTGCATGTCTTTGACACCAACCCTTTGACAGCTTCCCTGATAGCTGTATCCTGATCAGAGATTATCTTTGCACGAGCCATGGCGACCAGTGCAGATATGAAAAGATATCCCATCGCAGCTCTTGGAGGCAGGTCTGGCGGGACGATCAAAGCATCCTTGTCTTTCTCAGCAAGATTTCCTCCTGAAGTGATAGAAACTATCTTTGCTTTCTTTTTCTTTGCTTCAGAATAAGCAGAAAGGGTCTCTTCAGTATTTCCGCTGTAGCTTATGACTATTACAAGGCTTTTATTGTTGACAACATCAGGAACTCCGTAATCATTATGCACATATATAGGAATCTTTTTCTCAAAAGCCTTTATTAGATGCCCTGCTATTCCTGAGCCACCCATTCCGCAGACAACAGCATTCTTAAAGCTGCCTTTGACCTTTATTTTCCTGCTAAGCTTATAAGCTTCCTCACATTGGCTCCTAAAGCCTTCTAATATCTTCAGCATATGATTATCTTTATCCACTGATACCGCCCCAATAACAATCCATTAACATCCTTTCTTTTTAAACCTTTATTGTCACTGTATCATGAAAAAAATAAATCAAAATATTTATATAGCAAATTCCCTGCACTAATAAAAAAGAGGTTAAATATGTTTGAAAAATTTTCAAAAAAGCCCTTTAAAGAAAGGTTAAAAGACACTGGTTTTTTGATAAAGAATTCTTTTACTATAATCGGAAAGGATAAGGACATAAAGACACCATTGATACATATGATAGTTCTTTCAGTGATAATACTGACCATTATATTATTTGCTTCAGTTGCTTTTTTCCTGGATTTGGAGATTATCTGGACGCTTTTGATAGCTATCGCAATATTTTTGATAGTATTTAGGTTCTTCTATGATGTTAGGCAGAAAGCTGATCAAAGCTGGATAGTATACAACACCCTTATAGGGAAAGATATAAGTTATAAAGATTCGCATGACCATACAAGTTCTGAAAAAAGAACACTAACATTCATAGCTATTGTTAACATATTGATGAAATATGCAGGAAGCCAAAGAAACAAAAAGAAAGGCATCATGGGGATATTGATAAACTTGTTCCTTGCTGCTCTGATAGAAGTATGGGACCTTTTAAGCCATTATATGCTGCCTGCAGTAGTGATAGAACAAAGGCCATTAAAAGAGCTTATACCTCAAATAAAATCATTAAGAAATAATGTTCCGGCAACACTTGCAGGAGTTTTTGGAATAGACTTTGTAGGGGATATTGTGGGTTCATTGCTGATCCCAGTATATTTCATATTTTTGCTGTTGTCTGTTTTAGCAGGTTATCTTATATCTCTTTTTACAGAATTTACGATCATAACAATATTTGGCTTTTCTTTCTCATGGATTCCGATAGTTGCGATGATGTACATTATACTTTTATTCGGAAGCATTCTTGGAAAGATAGTAGAATCTATAAAAGTGATATATTTTACTATATTCTATACATCATTAACAAGGCCTATGTCTATCTCCCCTTCTATGAGAGATAACCTTACAAACTATCTTTTGATGAAAGAATCTGATTTCACAACGTTTTCAAGATCAACACCTCATTCAAGATATATAGATCAACTGGCTGATTACATAAGCCAATATAAACATAGCGGATATTCTGAAAACCAGATTATCCAATTTCTGATATCCAAAGGTTATCCTCAAAAAGATATAAATGAAGCATCAAGAAAAGCAAACAATTACCAGAGAAGATAGTTATTTTTATTATTTCTTTTTTCAGCAGAAATCATATAGATGGATAGAAATAGATTTCAAAAGCAGGCCTGAAAATTTGATAACAAAAGCCTCATGTTTTGAGAAAAGAAACATTTCTATAAGAACTTAGATTCTTGAAACTAACGCCACATATCTTCAAATACTATGTTTTGAATATAGAGCATCATCATTAGGTAAATTGCTGGGCTTTAACAGCTATTGCAAAAGAATTATGCTGCAGCTAACGCTGGGCTTGATTCTGTTATACTGGGCATGGAAATTACTGGCGAAATTTCTTTAACCTTGCTAAACAAGAATATCTTAATTATTAGCATATTATTATTAGGCTTAACATCTATCTTGCATTTCTTCAGATGGTTTAAAAGCTTCTTAATTGTAGAAATATTCTCACTAGTTATATCCTTTATAAGTTTGGAAGCATTCATGATTTGGATTCCTACAAGTTCTTTCTTGCTATCAAAGTCAAGAACTATATTACCTAATTCTACACTGCCTTTTGATCCGGATTTAGGATTAAATAAAAATAAATCATCATTCTCCTTATCATAAGTAAAATTAAAATTTTGCATTTTTCTCAGCTATATATTGCCATCTCCTGTTTATTTTTATAACAGTGCATACAATGCACTTATTATTTATCACCAAAATATATCTGTGGCATTGAGTTTTGCTATATCCGAAATAACAATCGTATTTCTCTTCACTCTCTTTTTCGGCTTCTTGCTTTCTAGCAAAATATAATCGTTCTGGGTTTATAATGTTTTTGTCTTTGCCCTTTATCCCATATCTAATCGAACCTTGTCCATGATAATGCTAAAATCCTGAACCTTGGACGCAATCCACAAGAACTCCCTGATTGGCAGAGAAACTAATATCATTAATTCCAACAATTTCCACAACTTTTATAAACAAACCTTTTCTCCTGGGTAAAAGAGCAATGTGGGCGTAACTTGCCTGAAGCTCAGCAGCTTTTAGCTGTAAAATATAACGGAGGTTAAATAAGATGGGAATGTATAAATATGTAAGAAAGCTGTGGAAGCAGCCAAAGAACAACATGCCGGAACTATGGCGTGAAAGATTGATGAAGTGGAGAAGAGAACCTACAACAGTAAGGATTTCTAAGCCGACAAGGATCGACAGGGCAAGATCTCTGGGATACAAGGCTAAACAAGGTTTTATAATAGTAAGGCAGAAAGTAGGCAGAGGGGGCCATGTAAGGCTTTATGACACTCATGGAAGAAAGCCAAGGAAGATGAGAAAAAGGATGGTCCTTAACAAGTCCTACAAGCAGATAGCAGAAGAGCGTGCTAACAGGAAATATCCAAACTGCGAGGTCCTTAACAGCTATGAAGTGGCCAAAGACGGAGTCAACCAATGGTATGAAGTGATACTTGTTGACACTGCAGCTCCTGAGATAAAGAATGATAAGGACATAAACTGGATAATCAATAAGCAGCATAAGAGAAGAGTCTATCGTGGACTGACTTCAGCTGCAAAAAAATCCAGAGGCTTAAGAAACAAAGGACGAGGAGCAGAGAAGTTCAGGCCTTCCAGAAATCAGAACAATTATTGATATTTTTCTTTTAATTTTTCTTTTATTTTTGCAGCCTTTTCATAGTTTTCAAAATACACAGCCATATCCAGCTGATTTTGCAGATGGGTATCTTCTTCAGGAATATCTGATTCAAGAGCCTCTAAAGAATTATCTTTTAACTGATTAATGTCCTCTATAGCAGATTTTATATTTCTTTCAAAAAAAGAAGATGTCTTTTCCTTAAGAGCGTGCTTATAAAGTGACTTTGCCTTTTCAGCATATGTTTTTGAGAGAAAAAATCTCCTGTCTTCATTTGCTTATTGCCTTTATAACATTATGCTCAGCTTCATAGCACATTATCTCAGTTGCAATACCTTCGATAGAATCTTTATCTGCAGAATATATCTTCTTTAGCTTGCTTATCCCGTTTTCGATAAGGTTTTCTGCTTCTTTATACTCCCCCTTACTTTTAAGTTCCATAGCCCTGTTTATCACAATCTCCGCATTCCTATATTGATTAGCTATATCTTCCATTTTAAAAAAATCCCAAGAGTCGGGGTGTGGGTAAAGAATTTCCACCTCTTGGGTTAATAATTCATTGTTATAACTATTAGGTAGTAACACTACTATATAAATCTTTCGATTTTGAAGAGCAGATTAAGGTTCAAAAATTTCAATTTTTATTGCTCAAACTGCGACTCTAAGATCCGATTCTGAGGCTTAAAAACACCTTCTGGAATTTTTATTTATAAAGGGGACAAATACATTATGTTCTATAGCTTCAGACATTAAAAAAACTACAGATTAATTTTTATTGAAAAAATAGATTTTTTTAAAAAAATAGATCATTTAAGATAATACCATAGTCTCCAATAAAATTTAAGATGATCTGCTTCAGAAAGATAAGATATCAACTGTCACAATAAACTTTTCCATCATCTGCTTCTTCAGGCCCTATGAGAACATTTTTCTGCTGTGAACAAAATTCATCTCCAAGAAGATCCTTCCATGATTTTTCTCCGTTCTCCCAGACATCTATGACCTCTGCTCCTGTTACAGAATGCTTCCAGAAATCAATATAATATCTTTCTCCATCTATGGTTAACCTGTAGCTCACATGATTGTCTCTGAACAAAAGGATGTCATCCATAGCATCCAATATTCCTTCTGCATGATATGTTGATGATTTTTCCATAAAATAAACCGTTTCAAGCAGGGCTTTATCTTTATAGATATCTTTAACAGCCTTAACAACCCTATCCTCAGTATTATCCACAAAATCCTGGCATGTATATCCTTCAGACCTGGAATTGAACAACTTGCTAAAGCTAACATCCCACAAAAGCCATCTTGCCCTGTTAAATAATTTAGATGCCAGATCAAGAACCTGAGTAGGGTCCCTGTCTTCAAATGGGTTTATAGCATACACCCCTTTTTCATCAAGAGACAAGGCAATCTTTTGAAGTTCTTTCTTAAGCTGCTTTAATCTTTCATCATCTTTCTCAATTAGACCTTCTGAAACTTTTTTATCAGCAGCTTTCTTTCCTATAATTGTCCTGATATTCCCTTTGCTGACCTTTATATCACTGTAATCATAAATATCTATCTCAACATCTGTTCCTTCTCCGACTACAACATCCCCTTTGTATAACTTCATTCCAGAAACAGCTTTTTCTTTTTTTGAATCTGAAGCATACTCAATATAATAATAAGCATCTTCGCTTATCATCTCTCCGGTAGTATAGTCTATAGTCTTATAGTCAACAGTCTTTACTATCTTATCTTTATACACAGCCTTCAATGTAGACATGTCATCAGATCTTATCACATAAGCTGAATTTCCATCAACATCAGATATCTCTCCCAAAGGCTCTGAAGCAAAAACTGCAAAAGAAAAAATTACAAGAAAAAATAAAGATATTGAAATGATTCTCATCTTAACATTTAGCTATCTTTTCTTTCAGATATGCATTAAGCCCTTTTTCCCAGCAGACTCCATCACAATTAACACAGGTTCCTTCAGGCTTTTCATCTTCACATTCCTGATAGCATGCAGTATCTCCAGGCCATTGACATTCTCTGCAGTACTCTCCTCCGCAGCACTTGTCAAAACATTCCTGTATCATATTCTGCTGCATGTCATAATCAAATGTAGAATGATCCACAACATTAGCACAATCATACCTGTATTTTTCATAAAGACTTTCAGAAGATGAACTTTTATCAATTCCATTGCATCCAATAAGAAGCATCATAAAGACTAAACTGATCATTATTTTTTTCATAATATCACCATCATAAGAAATATCACATTATATATTTAAATGCTTCTATTTGATTTTCATCTCACTGGAAACTTTCTTCAAAGCAGAATCAACAGCTACAAATATGTTCCTGTCCTCGGCTTTAGAGGCAAATACTTTTCCATTGTCAAGAACCTTTGCATGCATCTCATGCAACCCATGGCCTTCTTTCTCATGCACTGATTTTACATTAAGGCTTAGCTTCTCAAAATTAGTTCCCTTATCACTGAATCTCCTTGCATAGTTTCCAATTATCTTCTTAAGAACTATCATCATCCCGCCATCTACAGAACTAAATCCAGAAAGCTCTATATTGCCTCCCAGCTCAACAAGATCTTCTTTTTCCGCCATATCTATCTCTGCCTATAAAGACATATTTGCTCTTTTTTTGAGTCTCATGTATATCCTGCCGTCCTTTCTCTCTATCTGCTGATGCAGGATACTATTGTTCACAACACTCACTATATCTACTATTTTCTTCATAAAAAACCACCCCTCACTTCTATAATCTTAGATTTTTAGCTATATAAATATTTCTCTTTTTAGTGTGGAAAAAAGTATACTAGTTTGTAGTTAGATAATAAAACCCAGGATAGCTTTTTAAATCTCATGAACATCTTACCATTATGACTAAAATCTATTTCATAACCCGAGGCTGTGCAGTCAACAGATCTGATTCAGAGATAATGGCTGGATTATTGGAACAGTCTGGCTTTGAGATAACCAGAAAGATAGGCTCAGCAGATGTTATAATTTTCAATACTTGCACAGTAAAATCCCCTACTGAATCATCTTTCTTCAGCAAATTAAAGGAATTAGAGAAAAAATATCCAAACAAGAAGATAATAGTGACCGGCTGCATAGCCCAGACAGCCCCTGAAAAGCTTGAAGGTTATTCTTTGTTAGGCACTACCCAGATACACAACATAGTGGAGGTTGTAGAGGAAACAATAAACAATAACACAGTTGAATTATTAGTAAAAGAGAAGAAAGACAAGGCTTCTCTGCCCCATATAAGAAATAATCCTGTTGTAGAGATAATACAGATATGCGAAGGCTGCTTAGGCCACTGCACATATTGCAAGGTAAAGCAGGCAAGAGGGGAATTAAACTCTTTCCCAAAAGAAGATATAGTCAAACATGCAAGAAGAGCTGTCATAAAAGGGGCAAAAGAGCTCTGGTTAACAGCTCAGGATACTGGCTGCTATGGAAAAGACATGGGCTCTTCTTTGCCAGAACTCCTGAAAGAGCTCATAAACATTCCAGGAAATTTCAGGATAAGGCTGGGCATGCTTAATCCTAACCATGCTTTGGAATTTCTCGATGAGCTTATAGATGTATACAAATCAGAGAAGATGTTCAAGTTTATCCATCTTCCATTGCAGTCAGGAAATGATGATATCTTAAAAGCCATGGAAAGAAAATATTCTGCAGAAGATTTCAAGACCATAATAAAAAAGATAAGAGAAAAACACCCTAACATGACTATAGCTACAGATGTGATAGCAGGCTTTCCTTCAGAAACAGAACAGCAGTTCAATGACACATTGAATCTTATAAAAGAATTAACTCCAGATGTCATAAACATATCCAGATTCTGGAAAAGGTCAAAGACAAAAGCTGCAAAAATGAAAAAACAGGTCCATAACCTTGAAAGAAAAAGAAGATCAACTTTATTGACAGATATCTATCATAATATTGCCCGTATGAGAAACGAGAGATGGCTTAACTGGAAAGGTATTGTTCTTATAGACGAGAAAAATAAAGACGGATCATGGACAGCAAGAAACTTTGCATACAAGCCTGTAATACTTAACAGAGATCTGCAATTAGGAGAACAAGTTGATGTGAAGATAATTAAAACAACTTCTTTTGACCTAATAGCAGAGCAGATCTAAAGGATTTGTTATATTGTCTATATCTAATCTAGAGGGCTTAACATAAGCAAAAGTTGTCTTATAATCAGAATGCCCCATCAGCTTCTGTATCTTTTGCAGTTGCACATCATTGTCATAAAGATGTGTTGCAAAACTCGCTCTTAAAGCATGAGGATAGACTCTTCTTTTTATCTTTGCTTTTCTTGCAGCATTTTTTATAATCTCCTGCACAGATCTTATTGTCAATTTCCCTCCTCTGTTGCTCTCAAAAAGATATCTGCTGTTCTCATCCAGATATTCCGCTATATCTCTGCAAAGTTTTTTGGAGATTATCGTTATCCTGTCTTTACTTCCTTTTCCAGAGATTATCCTCGCATAACCATCTTCAAGATCAAGGTCTTTGATTTTTATATTTATCAGCTCTCCTGCTCTAACCCCTGTAGAATAAAGAAACTTTATAATCATCTTATGCTTTTCATTTGCTGTTGAATCTATCATCTCCTTTATCTCTTCTTTAGAAAGAACATTAGGCATAGGTTTTTCTAATTTTAATCTTTTGATCCTTGCAAACAATCTTCTTCCTCTGTAATCATCATAAAAAGATTTCAATGCAGAGATTGTAAGATTTATAGACTTTGGCTTTTGTTTTTTAGCTATAAGTCTTAAGACATATCTCTTTATATCTCTTGAACTTACATCTGTAGGATTCTTTTTTATAAATTCCAAAAACTTCCTGTTAGCATCTGCATATGCTTCTATCGTGTTTTTGCTCAATCCCCTTAATACAAGGCTTTCCCTGAAATTATTTAGTTGTTTCATCTTGATATTGAATAATATGTTTTCCCCACTTATAAGTCTCACGCGCACCTGAACAGTGGTCAGTGGGATGTTAATTCTTTGCTTACAAGCCTTCTAATCTTAAAATTCTTAAGAAACTAGGTTGAACAGTGCTATAGATTTTCTATTTTTCATTGGTTTCAATCAAATTTCATTATTTTCTTTAATTTAATTTCTTATTAATTATTGATTTTCATTTATTTCTACACCTTTAATATTCTCTATCCTGTTGACTAAACAGCAGGTTCATTGAATTGTCAAAAACAGTCTTCTGCTGTTTTTGAACACCCGGAATTACATCAGGAATTCCTATGTGTCTATTTGCATAGAAAATTGAATTGACCAACTATTGTCACCTAGATTTTTATAAATATCAAAGGTGATATAAAATGAAATACAAAAAAATAAACTATAAAATTGAAAAAAATGAAATAGAAAAAGTTGTAAATTCAACAGAAAATGAAAAGCACAGGTTCATCTTAACCTTGCTTTACAAGCTTAAATTATCAACAGGCATGATAATCAACCTAAAAATAAAAGATATCAGGAATAATATCATGTACTGCAGAGGCAGAAGGATATACATCCCAGACTCGCTTATGCATGACTTCTACGAGCATACTTTAAACAGAGATAAAAATGAATACCTCTTAAAAAGCAACAGAGACAAGAAATATAATATCAGATCCATACAAGAAATCAGAAAAAAAGCCCTGAAAAAGTGTAGATTGCTGAAAAAGGCATGATTATCTTTTCTTATATCCAAACTTCTTATCATATGCTTTATGGTTCATTATATCCAGGATCAAAGAGATAATCTCTACTTCACTGCCCCTTATTGTATATATCATTCTCCAAGCCCCTGAAAGATTAACTTTCCATAAATTGTTAACATCATAACTCAACTCCCTCTTTGATTGCTTTATCCAGTTTTGGGCTTGGATTGTAGATCCATAAGATGCCTTTCCTCCCATCTATTATTTTTCCACTATCTTCTAGATATTTAAGTATTACATTTAAAGTTTGATGCATTATCTTGACAGGCAACTTCTTTTTTAGCTGTTCCCTTGTCATAAGCTCGTTAGCATCCTTTAAAGCATCCTCTACCATCAACACAGTCTTTAAGTTTGGATAATGTATAATTTCTGTTTTTTGCATTTCTAATCACCCTATATATAAATCCATATAACTATATATATATAAACTTATATATAAACTTATATATAAAACTTTTGTTTTTATTGCGCCATAACCCATTATTACAATCTCTAAAAACCCTAAATTCCCTCATCTCAGCCCTTA
Source organism: Candidatus Woesearchaeota archaeon (assembly GCA_014729675.1). Classification (GTDB taxonomy): domain Archaea; phylum Nanobdellota; class Nanobdellia; order Woesearchaeales; family WJKL01; genus WJJM01. The sequence goes on from WJJM01000032.1 coordinate 10,606, forward strand.
AAACAATCATCTTCGCCTAAAAGATGTTGTATGCAATATTACTCGGGCTTTTTTAAAATAAAAATCTAATTTACTCTGCTTCGCAGAATTAATTAAGCCCTGCGTCATACTGTGCCTACGCTAACGCTCCGGCATTTTTTCTTGCAGAAAAAACATACAACAGCGCGATGTTAAACTCAATAAAAAAATCGGCTAAATATAGAAAGGGTTTGGGTTCTTAATTTCCTCCAAAGAATTCATTGATGCTTTCTCTGAATTGCTCATATTCTAGTAATGTTTGTGTATCTAAAGTCGCTTTCGCATAATTTCTATCATGTTCCATTGCTGTCATATGAGCATCTCTTTTTGGAATTCTTTGGTGTAAATATAAATCTGCTTCAATAACTTCGTGTAAAATCATTGGACGTTTGAATTCAGGTCTCACTTGATTCCAAATATATATGTCAGCACCACTATATGTCCCTGATGCAAAAAATTCTGCTTCTGGTCCTGACCTTCCATCAAGTTCAATAAAATAGGTTCTGTCCCTATATTGAATCCTACTTCTGTCAGTGAGACTAATCTCATCAATGATTTTAACTAGTTCATCAAATTGCACTTCCATAGTAATTAGTTTTAATTTATACTTTATAAAACTTTCTATAATTAATTACTCAGAAGTGACTACATAATCAACCCAAACCCTTAATCTTTTTAACTAATGGTGCTTCGCACTTGATACGCCGATTTTTTTACTTTGAATTTTTCCTCCGCTTCGCTACGGAACGTTGCACTAAAATTCAATCCCTAACGGGAGAGTTTAACAGGAATTTTCCGATGTTGTATGCAATATTACTCGGGCTTTTTTAAAATAAAAATCTAATTTACTCTGCTTCGCAGAATTAATTAAGCCCTGCGTCATACTGTGCCTACGCTAACGCTCCGGCATTTTTTCTTGCAGAAAAAACATACAAC
>WJJM01000033.1 GCA_014729675.1 Candidatus Woesearchaeota archaeon
ATCATTAACTGTGTTTTTTCCTAATTTTGCTCTTGCAGAAGATTGTATTATCCCTAAAGATGATCTTGTTATTGAAAAGGATGTAAAAATATGTAAAAGAAATTACTCTTTAGAAGATAAATATGAAGATGGGATATTTAAAGTTAATAGTAATACAGTGCTTGATTGTAATAATGCAGTTTTCTTTGGTAAAAACAAAGGGTTTCTTCTATTTATTGAAAAAAAGCAAAATATCACTATTCAAAATTGCAATATTCACAATTTTGGTGTTGGAATTGAAGCAGAAGAAACAAATGATCTCTAGATAAAAGATACAAATGTTTATTGTGATAAGGGATCATTCGGAATACATATTAAAAATTCAGATAATATTGTTTTTGAAAATGTAGGTGTTTATTCTGCAAAAAATGTTAATATCGAGATAGAAAATACTGATAATGTTATCATAGATAATTGTTCCGGATATTATGCAGGACGCGGTCATTCAGATATTTCACATGGAATCTGTTATAGAATTACAGATACTGTTAATTCATTAGTAAAGAATAGTAAATGTTATGAAGCACAGCATTCAGGATTTACTTACAGGAATGCTGAAAATTCTTCTTTTGTGAATAACCTTGCTCATAATACAACAAAAGGGAATAATATGTATTTAATTGATGGGTGTTCAAAAATCAAAGTTTCCTTTAATAACTTAAGTTTTGCAGCATGGAGCAACATTATCATTGCAGATTCAGATGATTCGGTTATCTATAATAATAATTTAAGAAATGCAGGAATATCTGGAATTTTTTTAGATAACGCATTTGATAATAAAATATATGAAAATATAATAGAAAATTCAAAAGACAAACCGATTTATAAAAAAAGTAGTCAAAACAATCAAATAAAAGATAATGTTATGGAAAAGCAAACATCAGGTATTTTTTTAATCGCTATATCCATGACAATCTTATTTTTAATTATTGTTTTAATTATTCTAAAAAAGAAGCAAAAAATCTGACGCCCCTCTCTCGTCCTTCGGACATATTCACTCCTTACGGTCGAATTTATCAGTAATCCAAAAACTCTAAAATTTTCCTACGGAACGTTGCACTAAACCTTGGTCTCTTCGAGACGCGTATAACAGGGTTTAGCCCGATGTTAAGTTCAATCGAAAAAGATGGCTAAAAACTGAATGGGCACACTCAAATAAGTATTACTTGCAAGAAATTGTAGATATAGCCTGTTAAAATTATCGCTAAGGTAACTACTCCAAAAAATATTGCTATTAGTTTTAATTTCATCGCTCTTCTTAAAATGATTGCCTCAGGAAAACTTAGTGCTGCTATTGCCATCATAAAAGCCAATGCTGTGCCGATTGGAACTCCTTTTTCAAACAATACAACAGCAATAGGAACAATTGCAGCACAGCTTCCATACATCGGCACTCCTAAAATAACTGCAATTGGAACTGAAAACAAACCTCCTTTGCTAACTATTGATTGAATCACTTCTGACGGAACGTAATTATGGATAACTGCTCCAATTCCCACGCCAATTAAAATCCATAACCATAATTTTTTTATTATTGATATGGATTCATTAAGCCCAAAATATAATCTTTTTTTAATCCCATCATATTTTATTTCTTTTTTAATCGCATTATTTGTTGAAATCAAGTCTTTAACCAAATACTTTTCAAGCTTCATTTTTCCAAGGATTAATCCAGATATTGTTCCTATGAGTATTCCACTTACAACATAAGCTAACGTTATTTTCCATCCAAAAAACCCAAGCATCAAAACTACCAAATACTCATTGACTAATGGAGATGTAATTAAAAAAGAGAATGTTACACCTAATGGAACTCCTGCTTCTAAAAAACTTATAAAAATCGGAATTGAAGAACATGAACAAAATGGAGTTATCGCTCCAAATAAAGATGCAATAACGTTACCTGACCCATATCTTTTACCACTTATCCATTCTTTCACTTTATTTTGAGGTAAGTATGTTCTCAAAAACCCTATAACAGAAATCATTACAACTAGCAACAAGAGGATCTTTATAGAATCATAAATAAAAAAATTGAGCGATTCAACCCACTTTATTGTTGAATTTAATCCGATAGCTGAATACAATATCCAATCTACAATTTCCTTTAACATTTCTTATCATCAGAGTCCTGACAACAGCAGCACTTTTTATTCTTAGATTTCTTTTTAAGCTTCTTATCAAGATTGTCGATCAATTTGCTAAAAAATCCTTTTTTCTTTTCGGCCATTCTAGTCCTCCAAAATTCTCTTAATCTTTTCTTTGTCATTAATGCAACACATTAAGTATTTGGCTTTTTTATTCGTATTCAAAACGCCTGCCTGCTCCAATAGCTGAATGTGCCTAAAAATTACTGATTGATCTCTCTTTAGGAGTTTAGTTAATTCACAAATGCAAGTACATTCTCCTTTTTTCATAAGATACTCAATTATCTTTAACCTTATAGGTTCTCCTAACGCTTTGTACAATCTTGATTTTTCTTCTAAGTTTTTCATTTGTATATCTGTGCATATCTGCAAGTATATAAACTTTACTATTTGAGTGTGCAGTCAAGTTAAATGGGAAAGCCTGGGCCGTCTCCGCCAGCATTTGCATTGGCAATGTAGGCGGTGGCAAGCCGAGGGTCGGCTCCTACGGAGTGGCTTGTAGGACTTGGCTTTGTCACAGCACACAATATTTGACTGTACCCTATTTGAGTGTGCTTTTATTCTTGTTCTAGGAGTATTGCATTCGCTCATTTGATAGAACGCCCAAAAAATTACTCTGCGGACGCAGTTTGACCCACTTTGTAGGGTAAAAGAAATTAACAGGAATCCGATGTTATGCTCAATAAATCTGGAACCCTAAAAAGATGAAAACAAGATTTCTTTTAATCACTATGAAGTAAGTAATATTCGAAAGATTTAAATACTAATTCATCTCAATATCTCATATGGGAGAACCATTTTTGTATGATGTTGTAGATAAGTTATATAACAGTGTTATGGACCATATGCCTCAAGCACTTCAAGATAGAGATATGGCTAGTGCATTTGTTCTTGGTACTGTAGGTATTTATTCGGTAGTTAAGGGATTGCAATGGACATCAAAGAATGTAATGAATAAAATTATCTCTAACTTTGATGAAAAATGGTTGCCTAATCTTGAAAAAGCTTGTACATTAGGTATGGCAGTTGCTCCGGTTTTATACGCTGCAATTGATCCTGAAGGAGCAAAAGAAATAATGACTCAGCATCCAACTTATACCTCTGGAATGGCAGGAGTTTATGCTGGAAGTATAACTGGAGCGGTTCAAGATTTACATAGAAGATCTAAACAAACCCTAGATGAATCATTATAAAGACAAAATTCCGCTTGATTCTTGTCCTTGATGTATCACTTCGTTCATTGGAAAGAACGCCTCTCAAAATTACTCTGCGGGTGCAGGTTTCCCACACTTCGTATGGGAGAAGAGTTTAACAGCAATCGCGATGTTATATCCAATCGTCTTGTAGATATATTGGAGGAAGGAGTTGTTGCCTTAGTGCTAATGCATATTTAGTCAAAGATCAAAAATTTTGAAATTTATTAGAAATAACCTTGCCCGCCAAAAAATAATACAAACGGCTAATATGAAACCCTCTGCTTCGCAGGGTGCTGACAGCCTGGCTTAGCGCTTCTTTTAGCCTAAGGCAGACATTCTCCGGCGGAGCCAACCCTCTTGTCTGCCAAAAAGGATAAAGCATAAGCGCCAGGTGATGGCCAGCACCGGCAGGGTTTCATATTAGCCAATACAAACGCAAAGTTTTTATAGTGCTTCTTGATTATATATTAAAATGAAACAAAAATTGATCTTACCAACAATTTTACTGATTTTAATTTCCTTATCTGTTGCTGTTTCTGCTGAAACACTTTCTATCAAAGGACAGCCAAGAGATTTAAACGGAAATATTGAATCCATGCATGGTCTTGATGTCTATGATAAGACAGGAGCAAAGTTAGAAGGATTAGGAGAGATCAATAACGACGAAGGATTTTTTGAGATTAAGAATCTTCCTGCTCCGACAGGAGAGATGGATACAAAAACCATCTGGGTCATGGGAGATTGTATCATGCATACTTTTAAGATAATGAAAAAAGGAGATCAGTATGTCCTAACTGATGCTCACGAGCCAGACAAAACAATTTTAACAACTTCTGAAACAGATATTGATTTAGGAATTCTAAAAGAAGATAAACCAAATAAACTCACAATCAATTCTGATGATGCTGTGACTATGTTGATTGAAGATTCAGATGGAGAAAGGATAGCAGAAAATGTTGCATACAAAAAAAGTCAAGGAAGTTCAGGAAGCTTAAAACCAAATACCCAATATAAATTAACTCTAAAAACCCAGAAAAGAGGAGAATCTTGGGAGAAATCATTTACTACTGGAAACTATTGTGGTACTACAAGAATAATCAAAAGAGGGGATTACTTTGAGATTGTGAATTTCCAGAAAGGACAGGACATGAGTATTGGATTCTGGAAAAAGGTAAAATTATTTTTCAAGGGATTGTTTAGTTAAAATGGGCAAAAGATTACTCTTTACATTGATTATTCTTTTTATTATAGTTGCAGGAACTTCTACCTACTTTATTTTAAGACAAGAAAAAATTGATGTTCTTATGATGACTCATGATGATTTGTATGAACATGCTTTAAAACAAACAGAAGTTCAGAATCATATAGGTAATCAGGAGATTGAAGATTGGGAAGGATCTTCTGCTTCTGCTACATTCAGCGATGATGAATATCAAGGAATTCTGTATCCTGGAGCGTACAAGGTTATTGTAGAAAATAAGCCTTCTTGCTTAAACAACATTAAGGTAGGAGATTTAATTAGAATAATCATTTTCCATACTTCTTCAAAGAGCGTATGGGTTTATTATTCTCTGGAAACAAATGATATTCAGTGTGTTCTTTCATATCCAATTGATAAGTATGCAGAAGGTTAATTTTTCCCATCCCTTATTATTTCTATTTTCTTTTTAAAAAAAAGAAACAAAAAATATAGCGGCAACCCCCTTAACTTTGAATAATAAAAATATACACGACGACTCCTCCGAGCCTTCGGCTCTCGGTTTTTCTATTCGAGAAAAAGAATTTAACACCATGATATTAGTTTCAATTTTTTAAAATGACCCATTAATAGAAGAGGCAGGAAGTTATATAGATTCAAGTACTGCTTCTTAATCCGTAAAAAGATTGATGGGAGCAACCAATTTAATACAATTTTTCGAAACATTTAAAAGAATCAAACTCTGATGAGAATATATGGGATTTAAAAAATATTTAATCACTATCGCACTTATTTTACTGATTATTCCTTCTGTTGCTGCTTCTGTTTCAATCGAAGACACTCTCAAAAAGTTTGAAGAAACAGCTGATAGGTATGATAAAGGAGATATTTCTCTGGCTCAGATGATAGTGCTTCTTGAGCATCGCCATGATGAGAATCAAAAAAAAATGAATGAGGAGAATATCGCTGGCTGGAGCAAGTCAGAAGTTCAAGGAGCTTTGGAAGAGTATAAGTATCCTTATGGCTATCTGATGAAAACGCATGATATGTATATCTTCCTTGGGACATGGAGTGATGACGGAGAACATTACGATTTCGGATACAGTGTCGGAGGCAGGAAATTTCCGCAATCTTATTATGAAAATGAATTTGAAGATGATGTTGAAGATCTAGTTGAAGATTTGCAGAACTGGTTTAACAAGAGAGAACCATCAACTTCTGAAGTGGGAAAAAAGATGGAATCTGTTTTTGCTGCTGACAGTGAAATTGCTTCATACGAAGAATGTATTGATATTGTAGAAGATATGAATGTGGTAAAAGAGATTAACAAGGATGACCTTCCCGAGTGGTACTTTGATTTTCA